>CAZEFP010000392.1:0-4061 GCA_964511565.1 uncultured Planctomycetaceae bacterium | reverse complement strand
TGCCCGATTCGCCCACCGTGTGAACGTACAGTCCCGTGCCGCGCGGCAAGGGCCCGTCGCTGCCGGGAATCACGAATCGATCGATGGGACAGTCGAGTCCGTACGGCCCCTCGGGGTCGATGCTCTCCACGATGAAGGTCTCGATGTCGGGCGTGTCGATGGCGGTGGGGAGGCGGTAGTCCAGCAGCGACGGGCCGCTGTGGAGGCCGAAGCGATTGACCTTGTGCTCCTCGAGGAGCGCCTCGGCGATGCCCATGTAGACCGAGCCCTCGATCTGCCCGGCGACCAGGCGCGGGTTGAGGGCGCGCCCGCAGTCGTGGGCGCACCAGACCTTGGGGACGGTGATCCGGCCCGTCTCCTCGTCCACGTCCACCTCGACCACGTGGGCCGTGAAGGAGTAGGCCGGCGACGCGCCGATGGTGCCCCCGCGGTAGTCGCCGCCGAGGGTGGGGGTGTTGTAGGAGCCGGTGGACCCGAGGGTGTCGAAGCGGGCCTCGGCGAGCTCGAAGGCCTCCCGGGTGGTGAGCACCTGCTCGGGGTCCTCGAGGTCGATGACGCGCCCCTCCATCAGCCGCACGCGCCGCTCCTCGACCTCCCACTTCTCGGCGACCGCGGTCACCACCTTGGCGCGCAGCTTGCGCGCGGCGTCGATGGTGGCGTTGCCGACCATGAAGGTCACCCGGCTCGAGTAAGCGCCGAGGTCCACGGGGCACAGGTCCGAGTCAGCGGCGATGACGCGCACGTCCTCGTGGTCCATGCCCAGCTCCTCGGCCACGAGGTAGCGGACCACCGAGCTCGAGCCCTGCCCGATGTCGTTGGCGCCGCTGAAGACGGTCACGAGGCCGGAGCGGTCGACCTTGAGCTGGATGCCCGCCTGGGGCATCTCGTTCGGATAGATCGGGTAGTTGGTGCCCGAGATGTACATGGACCCCGCGATCCCGAGGCCGCGCCCGCGGGGGAGCTGGCCCCGGCGCTCGGTCCAGCCGGAGCCGCGCTCGACCTTGTCGAGGCACTCCATGAAGCCGCTCGAGGTGATGCGCTGACCGTTGACGGTCTTGGTGTGCTCCCCGTGGAAGTTCTTGCGGCGGATCTCGATGGGGTCGATGCCCAGCCGCTCGGCGACCTCGTCCAGCTGGCACTCGAAGGCGAAGCGCGGCTGCACGGAGCCGTGCCCGCGCTTCGGGCCGCACGGGGGCTTGTTCGTGAACACCCGGGTCGAGTCGAAGCGGTAGGACGGGAAGTCGTAGGGGCCCGAGAGGAGCTGTCCCGAGTAGTAGGTGGTCACCAGCCCGAAGGAGCTGTACGACCCGCCGTCGATCAAGATCTTGGCGTCGACGCCGGTGATCTTGCCGTCCTTCGAGGCGCTCGTGCGGTAGTCGAGCTCCATGGGGTGGCGGCCGCGGTGGGCGTAGAAGACCTCCTCGCGGGTCCAGAGCATCTTCACGGGCCTGCCGGTCAGCTGGGCGAGCTTGGCGACGCAGAACTCGAGGCTGAAGGGATCGGACTTCCCGCCGAATGCCCCGCCGAGGCAGGGCTGGATGACGCGGATCCGCTGGGGCTCCCACTCGAGGACGCGGGCCAGGGCCCGGTGGACGTAGTGGGAGATCTGCGTCGAGGACCAGAGGGTCAGTACGCCGTCGGGCGCGACACGGGCGACCGCGCAGTGGGGCTCGATCGCCGCGTGGGTGGAGCCGTGGAAGCGGTACGAGCCCTCGACCACCAGGTCGGCGGTCTCGCGCGCCCCATCCACGTCACCGAACTCGAGCTCCACGTGCTTGGAGACGTTGTTCTCCTTGCGGTTCTTGTGGATCTGCGGCGCGTCTCGCTCGAGGGACTCGCGCGGGTCGAGGAACGCGTGCAGCTCCTCGTACTCCACGTCGATCAGCTCGAGGGCTGCGTTGGCGGTGTCCTCGTCCACCGCGGCGACCGCCGCCACCTCGTCGCCAATGAAGCGCACCTTCTCGGTGGCGAGGGCGGTCTCGTCGGGGGTCCAGGGAATGACGCCGTACTGGATCGGGAGGTCCGCGCCGGTGATCACGGCGTGCACGCCGGGGAGGGCCATGGCCCGGGACGGGTCGATGGAGAGGATCCTCGCGTGGGCGTGGGGGCTCCGCAGGGTCTTGGCGTGGAGCATCCCCGGGAGCTGGATGTCGTCGGCGTAGACCGCCTCGCCGGTGGCCTTCGCGACGCCGTCGATCTTGCGGTGGCTCTTGCCGACGACCCGGAACTCCTCCCAGGGAGCGTCGACACCGTGGATGTCTCGAGCGGCCATCAGAGGGCCTCCTCGCGCAGGTGGTCTCGGTCCTCGACCCAGCTGGGCCGCGGGGAGTCGGCGCCGGTGGCCTCCGCGATGGCGGTCTCCACGGCCTCGATGATCTGGGTGTAGCCCGTGCAGCGGCAGAGGTTCCCCGACAGGGCCCTCTGGATCTCCTCGCGGCTGGGATCGGGGGTCCGGTCGAGCAGGGCCCGGGCGGACAGCATCATGCCGGGCTGGCAGAACCCGCACTGGAGGGCCCCGCAGCGGTCGAAGGCGTCCTGGACGGGGTCCACCCCTCCGGTCGCGGTGCCGGCGGGCGCGCCCTCGCGCTTGAGGTGGGCCGGCCGCAGGCCCTCGATGGTCTGGACCGCGCACCCCTCGGCCTGGCAACCCCGGCCCCGGCCCCCGAGCACCCCCTTGCCGTCCATCAGCACCGTACAGGCGCCGCAGTCGCCCTTGTCACAGCCCTGCTTCGAGCCGGTCAGTCCGAGCCGGTACCGGAGGACTTCAAGGAGAGTCCAGTGGTCGGGCGCCGCGGTCTCTTGGCGGTCGCCGTTGACGTCGAGGGTCAGCACGCGCATGGGCGACATTGTCCGGATCCTGAGCCCGGAGGCACCCCCAAATCCGCGGCTCGGTGGTCGGACCCGCGATCACCGGCCCAAAAACGGCGCCTCCCCCCGACCCGCGCGAGGATTCGGGGGGAGGCGCTGCTTCCCGTGGGACACGATGACCCGGTGGGGGGGACCGGACGTCAGGGGCGGTAGTCGCGGCCCTTCTGGAGCGCGCGTGCGATCTCGTCCTGGCCGGCGAGGCCAAGGTGCTGGTCGAAGGCCCGTTGCTCCGCCTCGTACCTGGGCTGTGACGCGTCCGGCTCGTGGTGGCCGAGGTCAGCCACGATCGAGCCGAGGGCCGACTCGTGGTAGCGGAAGAGGAAGGCGATGAGGGCCATGGCCTCCGCCTGCATCACCGCCTCGGCGTCCATGCCGCCGTTCAGCTGGAAGAGGTCGAGCTCCCAGCCCTCCTCGGAGGTCCGTCGCGACACCTCCTGCTGGACGGACCGGAGGGTGCGCAGCTCGCCCTGGATGAGCGCGCGGCTGGAGGCGCGCTCCGCCACGAAGCTGGCGATCCCGTCCGTCATCCAGCGCGAGAGGAACGGCTGCTCGGTGCTCATGATCTTCGCGGTCACAGCCTCCACGAGGCGAGCGTCCACCTCGCGGCGCGCCGTGGCGTCGCCCTCCTCGAGGTAGGCACCGAACTGGGCGTCGAACTCGAGGGCTCGGGCCCCCTTGAGGGCGGTCGAGAGGTCGGCGTCCGAGGTGGCGCGGAGGATGACCACCGGCTCTGAGCCGGGGCTCAGGAAGGGCGCCAGGGACCGAACCGTCCGCTCGACGAGCGCCGCGCTCGTGCTGAAGCGTTTGAAGCGCTTCGCATCCGAGAGCAGGACGACCCGCTGGTCCTGATCCAGGTCGATGCGGTATCCGCGGCGGCTCGCGAAGTCGTACCAGCGGCTGATGGCCACCCGCGTCGCCGCGCCGAGCGCCTCGCGACGCCGATCGTCGTCATTGATCAGCTTCCCGTCCCAGCGGATCTCCGCCGGGGAGGCGGTGTGCGCCGGGTCCTGGGCCGCGGCCTGCGCGGGGTGGACCTCGTCCCCGAACTGCATCAACAGGGTCGCGGTGAGGATGAGGAGGCCTGTGGGGAGGATCGCCCTTGTGAACATCTGGCTACGGGGGTGGATGGCAGGTCGCGAGTCGATGGGGCGCTGGCCCGGAGGCCGCCGCGCGCGCCGCCGCCTCGTCCCCGG
>CAZEFP010000391.1:0-4074 GCA_964511565.1 uncultured Planctomycetaceae bacterium | reverse complement strand
CCACGATCCCAGAGCTCTCGATGGTGTGGGCCTCGCTGTCGGACACCGCGACGATCCGGTGAGTCGTGCTGGCGAGGGAACGCTCGATGGAGCGGATGACGGCGCGCTTCGTCCGACCGAAGAGGGCACCGAAGAGGAACGCGAACGTGTGGGGCGTGGTGACCCGGGCCCCGATCCCGGTGGCGAGGGAGGCGCGGCGACCCAGGCCCCCCCCCTTGGAGCTGTGCGTGTGAACCACGTCAGGGCGCAGCTCCCGGAGGGCCGCCTTGATCTGCCGCAGGTGGCGGAGGTCCCTTGCGGGCCGGATGGATCGGACCATGGGGATCCGCCGGACCTGGGCTCCGGCTCCCTCGAGCCGGCGGAGGTCGCCCTCGAAGTCGGGGTCCCGCAGGGTGGAGACGATCAGGGAGACCTCGTCTCCACGTCGCAGCTGGGCGGAGGCGACGTCCACGAGGTGGCGCCGCGTGCCGCCGATCGTCGCCTCCATCACGTGGGCAATATGCACGGTCGGACCCCGGTCAGAAGGCGCCCGTGCCGCGAGCGACCGCGAAGCCTGTGAGCGCCACGATGACGAGGTCCAGGAGCAGCGACCGGTTCTCGATGTAGTAGAGGTCGTAGTCCAGGTTGGAGTGGATCGCGTCCTGGCGGGCGTAAGAGATCTGCCACAGGCCGGTCACGCCGGGCTTGGCGCGCAGCCGCTCCCGATCGAGGGCGCCGTAGGTGTCCACGATGAAGGGCATCTCCGGCCTCGGGCCGACGACGCTCATCTCGCCCCGCAGCACGTTGAGGAAGTTGGGCAGCTCGTCGAGCGAGTAGCGCCGGAGCCAGCGGCCGAAGCGGGTCACCCGGGGGTCGTTCTCGTTCTTCGGCGCCACCGCGTCCCCACACTCGTCGATGTGCATGGTGCGGAACTTGATCATCTCGAAGGAGCGACCGCTGAGGCCGATCCGCCGCTGGCGGAAGAACACCGGACCCGAGGACTCGCGCTTGATGAGCGCAGCGAACACGAGGAAGGCTGGCAGGGTGAGCGCGAGGACGAGGGTCGCGACCAGGACATCGAAGGAGCGCTTGACGGCGAGAGACAGCAACGACTCGCTGCGCTCCCGGCGCGTGATGAGCGGGATCGAGTCGAGGTTCTCGATCCGCACGTTGTAGGACATGAGGTGGTAGAAGCGCGGCACCACGTAGTAGGGCGTCCCGATGCTGTCGAGCTGAGCGCAGATCTCGAGGATCTCCGACTCCTTGGTCTCCGGGAGGGAGATGAAGACCTCTCCGACCTTCCGCTCACCCACCACCCGCTGGAGGTCGTCCAGGGTCCCGAGCACCTGGCCGCGGCCCACCCAGCTCCCGACCAGACCCTCATCGTCATCCACGAAGCCGATGAAGTTCAGCCCGAGGGTCGGTACGTGCAGGAACTTCTCCTGCAGCTTGCGCCCGGTCCAGCCGGCGCCGATGACGAGGACGTTGCGGTTCCCGATGCCGCGCTCGTGCAGCCGCTGGATCACCCGGAACGAGCAGAAGCGGCTGACGATCGTCATCGTCATGATGAGCAGGAACGAGAGCAGCAGTGTCACCCGCGACAGGTCATCGGGGTTGACCTTGAGCTCGAACTCCTTGTGCAGCCACAGGAACGGCGCGTAGAAGCCACCCTCGCTGCCAGTGGTCGTCTCGCGCAGGAAGAAGAGCAGCACGAGCACCACGAAGAAGGAGACCACGCTCGACTTCGCGACGGCCTTGTATTCCTCCACGTTGAGCAGGCTCTTGCTCGCGCTGTAGAGGCCGAAGGTGTGGAAGCTCACCAGGCACACCGCGCCCGTGATGGCGAACACCTCGCGGTATAGCTCGAGCGGCGTGCTGTTGCCCGCGCCCATGACGCCTTCGCTGGCGAAGGCGTTCTCCCGGATCCACCACGCGAGCACGCACGCCGCCGCCACGACCACGAGGTCCACGAGGACCTGGATCGAGAGGACGAGCGGCTCGAAGTTCCGCCGGACGAAGGTGCCTGCGGCGGTCAACGGGGGCTCTGCGCGAGAGGGTGGATGGGGAACATGGTGCGTCCCAGGCGACTTTCGGGGCGCTGGGTCGGTGTCCGGGCGCTCCGCGGGGCGGTGGAACGGGGCCTGGGAATCCTAGTATCGGCAGCGGCAGCGCGGGATTGTGAGCCAGGATGCTCACTAAGGTGCCGTCGCCACCGGTCCTGATGGTCCCCTCAGGCCTGCGCCCGTCGGGCCAGCTCCTCGCACAGCCGGCCCACGGACGCGGCGGGCCTCGCCCCATGGATGGCCAGGGCCTCCTCGAACCCCTGGAGGCCTGATCGCGCCTCCCGCAGGGCTGCCAGCCAGCCGGGCCGCTGGTCCGAGACCACCTTCAGGGCCGCCCACGGGATCCCAGCCTGGGACGCCACGGCGGCCACCGCGGCCACCTCCATGTCGGCGACGAGGGGCCCTGGGTAGGTCCGGCCCGCGGCCCTGGCCACTCGCAGCCGGTGGAGGAAGCGAATCACCGGTCGGTCGGCGGTCAGGATGCAGCCCTGCGCCCCGTCCGCGACCGCGCGCCAGGCCTCCAAGAGCTCCGGGTCGGCGGTCAGCTCACGCCCGCGCCGGACCGCGAGGTCCCACTGAACGGCTCGGGTGGCGTGGATGAGCGCCCCCACACGCTCCTCGGCCCGGAGGCCACCGCATGTCCCGACCACAAGCAGCCGCGTCGCGCCCCCGGCGACCAGCGCTGCCGCGGCGCTCGCCGCGGCCACCTTGCCGACCCCCGCGACGACGGCGACGATCCGTCCGCCCCGGTCGAGTCGGGTCTCAAAAATAGGCGTTCCAAGTGGCCCGGGGGACAGAGGCTGGCCGTCGGCGAGCGGACCCAGCTCGGCGTGCAGGGCGGCGACGACCCCTGTCACGGGCTCCCCGCCCTCTCCCTGGGCCACGCCGCCATCTCCGCTTGTTCCGACCATGTCTCCATCCTGACCGGCTGAACCACGCGGTGAAGGGGTCAGCGCGGTAGTCTTTTGCGCGCCCCCCCCAGCGATCGACCCGCAACATGCTCATCGCCGTCACAGGATCGACCGGATTCATCGGTCAATATGTCGTCCGACGCCTGCTCAAGGACGGACACCACGTCCGAGCCTTCGTGCGCCCCGGACGCTCCTCGGTCCTCAGCGACCAGCCCCTCGAGAACCCGGATCACCTCGAGTTCCACGAGGGCGACCTCACGGACCCCGGGTCGGTGGACGGCTTCCTCAAGGAGGCCGACTTCCTGATTCACCTGGCCAGCGCCCACGACCACCTGTCGGACGATGTCCTTCAGACGGTCAACGTCGCGGGGACCGAGGCGCTCGTGGCCGAGGCCGAGCGGAACGCCTCCGAGCGGTTCCAGTTCATCAACGTGGCCTCGGCGGTCATCGGGGTCCCGGTCTACAGCTACTACCGGGACTCGAAGCGCGTCCAGGAGAAGATCGTCCGCGGCTCCACCGTTCGCTGGACCTCCTTCCGCCCCACCCTCGTGTACGGGCGCGGCGACTTCCGACACACCGCCCCCCTGCTGCGCAAGTGCGGCGCCCAGAAGGGCTCGTACTGGGTCTACCACGAGGGGCTCTCGATGCTGAACCCCGTCCATGTGGAGGACCTCGTCGAGGCCATCGTCCGGGTGTTCGACTACGAACGCGGCAAGGAGGACTTCCGAGTCTTCGAGATCGCCGGGCCCGCCGGGGTCTCGTTCAACGACTTCCTCGACCTCACGATCGCGGCGACCGGCGGGAAGGTCCGCCGCAGGAACATCCCTCGCCGCTGGGTCGAGCGGGCCATCCTCCTCAAGGGGCTCTTCAAGGACGTCACCAAGGAGCGGCGCGGCGCGGGGTACTTCTCCCTCCACCACGACCACGACATCACCGCCGCCCGGGAGGAGCTGGGATGGGAGCCCCGGCCGTACCGGGAGGGCGTGCTGGAGATCACCGCCAGCGACTGGTGGAAGGACGAGAGCGCAGGGCGCGGACAGACCGAGAACCTCGGGATCTGAGCCCGAGTCAGGAATATTTTTCCGGCCCGCGGATCTCCCCGATCAGCGCGGAGGGAAATC
>CAZEFP010000390.1:0-4075 GCA_964511565.1 uncultured Planctomycetaceae bacterium | reverse complement strand
GCTGGGGGCGAGCCGTGTCCCCGGTGCTGCGCTCCACGAGGGCCACCTCGCGTACCTCGTGCCCTTCGCCCTGGAACGCCTCGATGAGCGAGCGAATATGGACCGCCTGGCCGTCCTCGGCCTGGGTCCGGTGGTGGTAGAGGATCTTCACGGGAGACGGTGAGGGCCTGTTGGCGGAGGAGCCTAGCACGGTGCCCTCCCCGGTGCGGCAAAAGGACCGCTGGCGTGGAGCCGGGCGGGCGCGCTGGTCGCCGAAAGGCACCGGTGCGGCCAGGCCGTTGCAGCCCCTTTGGGCGTGTGCGGAATCGAATCCAGCGGGTAGTCTCAACCTCGCGACGCATTCGGTTGTCCCCGCCCAAGCTGCCCCGCCCCCATATGCCCCACTCAATCCTCCTCGCCCCTTCCGCGCTCGGTCTCCTGCTGCTGGTTGGAGCGGCCCCGGGGCCCGTGACGGATGGGCAGCCAGGCCAGGCTCCGATCCCGGTCACCGACCTTCACCTGCCGCCGGGCTTCGAGGCGGAGCTGCTCTACACGGTGCCGCGGGAGGAGATGGGCTCCTGGGTGTGCCTGACCCGGGACGACCGCGGCGGCCTGTTCGCGAGCGATCAAGGCGGCAAGGGCATCTATCGGGTCACCCCGGCGCCCATCGACGGGATCGGGGAGACCACGGCCAAGCGGCTCCCGAACGAGGTGTCGGGAGCGCAGGGGATGCTCTGGGCCTTCGACTCCCTCTACGCCAACGTGAACGGGCAGGGGTTGTGGCGGATCCGGGACACGGACGGGGACGGCGAGCCCGAGGACGCCAAGCACCTGGTGAAGCTCGGCAACGGCGGGGAGCATGGTCCCCACGCGGTCCTGCCCACGCGAGACGGCGAGGGCATCTACTTCATCGCGGGGAACCACACCTTGCTCCCCGAGATCGAGGGGTCCCGGGCGCCGTCGAACTGGGGTGAAGACCTGCTGCTCCCCCGGCAGTGGGACGCCCGCGGGCACGCTCGCGGTCGGCTCGCCCCCGGCGGATGGATCGCCCGCTGCGGCCCGGACGGGGAGGGCATCGAGATCGTCAGCAGCGGCTACCGCAACCAGTACGACATCGCCATCAACGACGACGGCGAGATGTTCACCTATGACGCGGACATGGAGTGGGACATCGGGATGCCCTGGTATCGGCCGACCCGCATCTGCCACGCCACGAGCGGGAGCGAGTTCGGATGGCGCAGCGGCACCGGCAAGTGGCCGGAGCACTACGAGGACTCGCTGCCTCCGACCTACAACATCGGGCCCGGCTCGCCGACGGGACTCTTGTTCGGCACCGGGGCGAAGTTCCCGGCCCGCTACCAGAAGGCGCTCTTCGCCCTCGACTGGACCTTCGGGACGATCTACGCCTTCGAGATCGTGCCGGACGGGGCGAGCTACCGCGCCGTTCGGAGCGAGTTCGCCTGGTCCAAACCCCTGGGCGTGACGGATGCCACCATCGGAGCCGACGGCGCGATGTACTTCACCGTGGGTGGGCGCGGGGCCCAGTCCGCGCTCTATCGCATCACCTACACCGGCGAGGAATCCACCGCTCCCGTTAGCGGCTCCGACACCGCGGGAGCCGAAGCGCGCGCCCTGCGGCGTTCGCTGGAGGCCTTCCACGGTGGTCCTGCCCCCGGCGCCCTCGAGGCCGCCTGGGGTCACCTCGGCGCCGAGGACCGCTTCATCCGCTTCGCGGCGAGGATCGCCGTGGAGAACCAGGACGTCTCCACCTGGGCCTCGTCGGCCCTGGCCGAGGAGAACCCGCGTGCGGCGACCACCGCCCTCCTGGCGCTCGCTCGCCAGGGGAGGCCGGAGGACGTCGGACCGCTCGTGGCGCGGGGCCTCGAGCTGTGGGACGCCGGCCTCGCGGACGCGAACCGGCTGACGCTGCTGCGGGCCTTTGCCGTCGCCATGGCGCGTCAGGGCAGCCCGGATCGTGGCACGGGGGCGGGGCTCTCCAGGCGCCTCCTCGAGGCGGCGGCGGGCGGGCCCTCAGGGTCCGGTAGCGGCGCCCTCGTGGACGTGGAGGTGGCCCGGCTCCTCACGTACCTCGGGGAGCCACGCGCGGTGACCTTCGGGATGGAGATGGTCCGCGCGCCCCGTGGGGACGAGGACCTGCCCCTCTGGGCGGAGCTCTTGGACCGCAACGACCGGTACGGCCCGCCCATCAAGGCCATGATCACGGACCGGCCTCCGATCCGCGGCATGGAGGTGGCCTTCATCCTCAGGAACGCCGAGCAGGGATGGACCCCGGAGCTCCGCAGGGAGTACTTCGCCTTCCTGAACGAGGCCGCCGCCCACTCGGGCGGGGCGAGCTACCCCGGCTTCCTCGAGAACATGAGAGCGGACGCCGCGGACAAGCTGACCGTCAAGGAGCGCCAGTCGCTGGCGGAGCTGCTCGGGCTCTCCCTCGTCGCGGGGCCTCCGGAGGGCGTGACGCCGCCCAAGGGGCCCGGCCGGAAGTGGACCACCGATGAGGCCGTGGCTGCGGTGGAGGGACACCTCACTGGCCGGGACTTCGCCGCGGGGGTCAACCTGTACCACGCCACCTCGTGCAGCACCTGCCACATGTTCGCGGGCAGGGGCGGGGCGATCGGGCCGGACCTCTCGACCGTGGGGAACAAGTTCGCGCTCCGGGACCTCCTGGAGTGCGTCATCGAGCCGAGCCTCGCGATCTCGGATCAGTACGGGTCGCAGCTCCTGATGGATCACGACGGCAACATCGCCGAGGGCATCGTGGTGGAGGAGGGCGACCAGTACGTGGTGTACCCCAGGGACCTGGGGGCGGACGCCCTCGTCTTCGACCGTGATGAGGTGAAGGTCCTCAAGGAGTCGAAGGTCTCCCAGATGCCCGAAGGGCTGGTGGATGGGCTCAACCCCGAGGAGCTGCGGGACCTCGTCGCCGTGCTGCTCTCCGGCGGGAACAAGAAGGCCAAGTACTTCAAGCCGTGAGGTCGAACAGGGACGTCGCGAGGGCAGCGGGGTGCCGCGCCGTGGGCCTGTTCGCGTCGGTCCTCACCTTCCTCGCCTTGGCGGCCGCCGCGGCTGCGGGGAACGGTGGCGCCGACCGGACCGCGGGCGCCACCGGTCGCCCGAACGTCCTGCTGCTGATCTCCGATGACCAGGCGTGGTCGGACTTCGGCTTCATGGGCCACGAGGTCATCGAGACCCCGCGCCTCGACGCCCTCGCGGCGGAGGGGCGGACCTTCCCGCGGGGCTACGTCCCGACCGCCCTCTGCCGTCCGAGCCTGGCCACGATCATCACGGGGCTCTATCCCCACCAGCACGGGATCACGGGCAACGACCCTCCCAAGGGCGTCGCCCGCCAGGCGATGCTGGGGCTCATCGAGGCCACCGAGACGCTTCCCGACCTCCTACGGCCGCTCGGCTACGAGAGCCTCCAGACAGGCAAGTGGTGGGAGGGCAACTGCCAGTGCGGGGGCTTCTCCGAGGGGATGACCCATGGGGACCCTGCGCGCGGCGGACGGCACGGCGACGTCGGCCTCGACATCGGGCGCAGGACCATGGCGCCGGCCTTCGACTTCATGAGCCGCTGCGCCGCGTCGGAGACTCCGTTCTTCCTGTGGTACGCGCCCTTCCTTCCACACCGCCCGCACAACCCTCCGAAGCGGCTCCTGGAACGCTACCTCGCGGAAGGGGTGCCGGAGCCCATCGCCAGATATCGAGCCATGTGCACCTGGTTCGACGAGACCTGCGGGCAGCTGCTCGATCACCTCGACGAGATCGGGGAGGGGGACGACACCCTGGTGGTGCTCGTCACCGACAACGGGTGGATCCAGCGGCCCGACGCTCAGGGCTATGGGGCTCGCAGCAAGCGCACGTCCTACGAGGGCGGCGTGCGCACGCCGATCGTCCTCCGTCACCGCGGGGTCGTCGCGCCGGAGCGCCTCGACGTCGCGGTGAGCAGCGTGGACCTCGCTCCGACCATCCTTCGGGCCTGCGGCGCGGAGGTCCCGGAGCAGCTTCCGGGCGTGGACCTCCTGCGAGGCGGAGGCCCAGAGCCGCGTCCCGTCTTCGGCGCCGCCTTCACGCACGA
>CAZEFP010000389.1:0-4080 GCA_964511565.1 uncultured Planctomycetaceae bacterium | reverse complement strand
GGCCGGGCAGGTCGTCAGCGGGGGGGTGGATGCCGCCCCAGATACGGGAGAGGGAGCACTGGTCGGAGGCGTCGTAGTAGGAGGCCCACTGCAGGCGCACCTCGACGCTCGGGCCCTCCTCGAAGACCAGGAACTGGTCCTGGGGGCAGACGTACTCGCCCAGCCCGTCGGGGAAGTATGGCGAGCCCGTGAGGCGATCCATCATCACCGCGGCGGCGCGGCTGTAGGTGCTGTGCCCGGACACGTAGCCGGCGAAGGGGGGGGTCACGAACGTGGGACGCTGATAGGGCCACCACTCCTCGGCGAGGATCCAGCCGACGCCGGCCTGATCCACGAGGGGGTCAGCGATGTAGTCGGGGCCGCGCCACGCGAGCACGGCGATCTTGCCCTCCTCACCGGCGAGGTGCTCGTGGCGCTGGCCGGGCGCCGTCGTCGCCGCGGTCACCACCTCGACGTAGCCGGGGTGGAGGTTGATGCCGTCGGGGTGGTAGCTCGGCTGCAGGGGGTCGGTGCGCTGTCCGAGCCCGGCGAGGTAGCGGATCGCGCTGACCGGGCGGGGATAGTCGTACCAGCCCTTGGCGCCCCAGGCGGCGATGGCGGCGTCGTGCATGGCGCCGCCCATGGCGAGGTAGGTCTTGACGCTCCACTCGAGGTCGTTGAGGACGGGACCCGAGCCGCCGAGGCGCTTCACGAAGGAGGGGTGGTCCGAGACGTCGTTCAGGATCACGTACCAGTGTCCGGGGGGCGTCTCCGAGTCCGGCCCGTCGGCCCAGAACTCGGCGAGCACGCGGCTGTAGTCTCCCCGAGGCACCAGCTGCGGCGCGTAGGGCTGTCCGGTGACGGGGTTGGTGGCGTAGCCCGTGCCCCAGTCCCCGCCCTGGAAGTAGTCGTAGTACTGGTCGGACTGGGACGCGGCGGCGAGCGGCGCGTTGCCCACGCCGCCCGGAGAGACGTCGACCAGGACGCCGTCCGCGGGGTCGAGGTGGGAGGACCAGACGCTCACCATCTCGAACCCGTTGCGATAGCGGTCGAGGGGGTCGTCGATGAGCGGCGGCGCGCCGGGGTCCTTGAACACCCAGTAGTTGAAGCCGTCGCGCTGGTACACGGTGCGGTCCGTCTCCGAGAGGGACCAGCCGGGCACGATGCCCCACTCGGGCGAGAGGAAGTCGGGGTAGCCGAAGGCGATGATGTTGCCGGACTGGTCCACGAAGAACTGCAGGCTGAGGGGCTGCCAGCGGTTCGGGTCGGTGAACGTCGGGTTCCCGGGGAGCTCGACGACGAGGGCGTCGTTGACCGGGAGGTAGGAGCGGTTGGCGTAGTCGTTGGCCTCGTTGCTGTTGTCCCTGTCTCCGTACGCGAGCACCGCCGCTGCGATCCGGTTGCCGATGGCGCTCGGGGAGTTGCCGGTGGTGGAGTTGTTGGTGGGGTCGAACCCCTGGGCGACCATGATCGCGTCGTACTGGGGGAGCATCACGCTGGCGCCCGGCGAGTTCACGAACCGCGACTTGAGGATCTGGTACGACGCGTAGCAGATGGCCTCGCTGCGCAGGACGTCCACGTTGGATGCCGTGGTGGCGTGGTCCTCCTGGAAGATGACCGTGTTCGCCGTGCTGTCGTAGGTGGCCCACGCGTCCCACATGGCGATGGACACGTGGTAGAGGTTGCGGGCGTGGATGGTGGGCCGGGCGAGGTCGTTGCGGATCGACTCGAGGAGCACCTCATTCCACTCACGGGCCGCGGAATGCTGGCCGCCGGACTGGGGCAGCGCCGGGGCCGGCTGCAGGAGAGAGCCGATGGCGACGGCGGTGCAGAGCGCAGCGGCGAGCGTGGAGCGGTGGGTCGAGGCGGCGGATCTCATCTGCTGGTCATGAGGGATTGGGGAGCACTGCCTGGCCACCGTGGCCCCGTGTCCTGCGACGGGTGGAGTGACGGGGCGGGCCGGTGGCACCTCGGCGGCGGATCCACAGTGTCCCATGGCGCTCCCCCGGCACCCGTAAATAGTCCGCTGGCCGGGGACCTGAAGCGTCGGTAATCGGTGTTCTGGGGTGCCGCGACCGATTGCCGTGCGTCAATTCGGGAGCGCCTGGCCGCCAGGCTCACGGCGGCCCCCTCACCTCCAGAGCCTGGGCTCCGGCCATGGAGTCCGCCTCCTGGCCGCCCGGGCCCGCCCGCACGTGGTCCACGAGGCCAGCGGGTACCCTGGTGGCCTGACCCACGACGCCCCGCCGGTCTGGACCGGCCTCCCCGCCTTCCCAGGACCATCCCATGAGATCGCCCGCTCTCCTGTTCGCGGTCACGTCGTTCCTCTCGGCCTCCTTTGGCGCTGCTGCGGTGCTCGTGCTCTCCTCGGCCCCGGAGCCGATCGACTCCCCGCCCCCTGTCCGGAGGGTGGCGCGCGTCGAGGGCCAGTCCACCGGGCCAGGCGAGGGGGCCGACGAAGGGCTGCGGATGACCGTTGCGCGCCTCGAGGCGGAGGTGCGCGGGCTGAGAGCTCAGCTGGGTCAGCTCGCCAGCGCCCGCAGCGCCATCGGCTCGGCGGCGGCCACGGTCGAGGGATCGGAGGAGATCGCCGGGGCCAGCGCGGCCCGAGAGCAGGCGGTCTTCGAGGAGGTGACGAGGGCCCTCGCCAGGATCGATGAGCAGAAGGCCGCGGCGGCCCGGGTGGAGGAGCTCGAGAAGCGGGGAGAGGAGCAGAGCAAGGCCTTCGAAGAGTACGAGCAGGTCCAGGCGAACCTCTCGGAACGGATCGCCAAGCTCGCGGAGTCCATGCCCATGAGCAACGCGGACCGCAGGGACCTAGAGCGACTCTCCGACCTGCAGGTCGAGCGAATGCGAGACCTCACCCGCTCGTGGGCGACCGCGGAGCTCACCGATGAGGAGGTGGCGGAGCGATTCATGGCGGAGCGCAGGGAGCACCGACGCTCCGCCCTCGCCCTGCTTGGCGAGGACCGCATCGGCGCGTACCAGCAGTTCATCCAGGCGGGGGGCTTTGGCGGACGCTACGCCTTCTACACGGCTCCGCGGGAAGACTGGAGAGAGTCAAAGTCCGAGCGCTAGTCACCGCCCGCACTGAAGCCCCATCCCTTTGGGAAGGCGGCCCAGGCCTCCCGCCGGCCCCAGGCCCGGGTCCTCGGAGTCGAGGCGGGCAGAGTGCGGGTGTCGCGGACATACGGGCGCACCCCCGACGGCCCCTGCTGGACCGTCGGGGGTGCGCCCGCCGGAGCCTCGCTCACTCGAAGGTGATCGCGATCGCCTCGGAGAAGTTGCTCGCGCCGGTCCCGGCGGATTGGTCGCGGTACCAGCACTGCCAGAACCAGGTCTCTCCGGTGAGGACGGTGGTGGAGTAGTGCCCAGGGTTGGGGAAGCTGATGCCATCTCGGGGGCTCGGCACATTCGTAAGGTCCACGGAGATGGTGAACGTTCCCGCGGTGCCGATGTAGACATCGCTCCCGAACACGTGGCGGCCGAAGGTCCCGCCCGCGATGCAGACGTCGCCGCCCGACGCGGGGCCGCCGCCGGGAGCAGGGTTGGCCACCGTGGACAGGGACTGCCCGGAGGACAGAAATGAATTGAAGATGTAGGCGGTGGTGCCAGTCGGGGGCAGCCCGCTCACCGTCAGCGAGAGGTTGTTGTCGGCGACGGCACGGCTGCCATTCGCGTAGAGCGTCGCGGGTGTCCCCCCGGAGTTGGTGGTGACATCACAGTCGACGAAGACGGCGACGGGGCCGGCGTGATTGCCGAGTCCGGAGAAGGTGTTCCTCGGGTAGCCGTCGAATTCGATCGCAGGGTCAAAGGCGCCTGAGGTATGGCCCCGCTCCACCGGGCTCTTCCGCCTCAGGGTGTCCTCGTCGGTGGTTGTGGACCCCGAGCCCCAGAAGCTCCCGGGGTCGACCCCGATCTCACCGATCACGTCAACCGAGTTCCCGCTGGCGTCGCTGAGCTCAAGGGAGTCGCTGGGATTGAAGGTCGGTGCCAGGAGGGTGTAGGCAATTCCGTTGCTGTCGAGGTAGTTGGTGATGTCGTTGGACGGGTTGGCGGCCCGAACGAATACCGCGACCCCTCTCGGATCCAGGGTGCCGG
>CAZEFP010000388.1:0-4089 GCA_964511565.1 uncultured Planctomycetaceae bacterium | reverse complement strand
CTCCGCCGCGTCCTCGGATAAAGATCCCGCGGTGGCCGCCGCCGACGCTCGAGCATGAGCCCGAATGGCAGAAGCGGCTGCGGGAATCGGGAGCGACGGGGCTGGCGGAGGCCGAGGACGAGGCCCGGCGAGCCGAGCTCGAGGCCCTGGAAGCGGCGGCGGCGGACGGGGACCTGGCCTCCCAGATGCGGCTGGCCTCCCTGTACTACGACGGCAGGACCGTCCCCCGGGACCGTGGCAAGGCCGCCGTCTGGTACCGGGCGGCGGCGGACCAAGGGCTCGCAGAGGCCTACTACTCCCTCGGGATCATGCTCGAGGACGGCGACGGCCTGCCCGAGGACGCGGTCGCCGCGGTGGCTGCGTACCGCGTCGCCGCGGAGGCGGGCGTCGCCGAGGCGCAGACGAACCTCGGCCTCATGGCGCTGCGGGGGGCGGGCATGGAGGCGGACATGAACGAGGCGTACCGCTGGCTCTCCAGCGCCGCCGAGCTGGGCGCCGCCAGGGCTCAGTTCATGCTCGGGTCGATGATCGCCAACGGGCGCGGCACGAGCCCCGACGCCGCTGCCGCGGTGGAGTGGTACGAGCGCGCCGCGAGGCAGGGGCTCGGCCCCGCGCAGGAGCTCCTGGCCGCCGCGCTCTTGACGGGTGAAGGGGTCCAGCGGGATCCAGGCCTCGCCGCACGCTGGCTGGAGCTGGCCGCCGATCAGGGGTCGGGCAGGGCGCAGGAGCGGCTCGGTTTGCTCCTCGTCGAGGGGGCGGACGGGATCCCCAAGGACGCCCCGGCGGGAGCCTCCTGGATGCTGAAGGCCGCCGAGGGCGGCACCCCCACGAGCCAGTTCAACCTCGGCCTGCTGTACATCCGGGGCGACGGCGTTCCCGAGGATGATGGCGAGGCTTTCCGCTGGTTCTCGGCCGCGGCAGAGCAGGGCCTCAGCGAGGCTCAGACCCGGTTGGGCACCATGTGCGAGGCAGGCCGCGGCACACGCGAGGACCTCGCCGCCGCGGCGAGCTGGTACATGATCGCCGGACGGGAGGGGAACCTCGGCGCCCTCCGCCGGCTCGAGGCCCTCGACCAACGACTCTCACCCGCCCAACGCCAGGCGGCCCAGGAGCGCGCCCTCGCCTGGGAGCGAGCCCGCGCCCAGGGGACGCGCTAGCGCCCTCCCCAAGGACACGCGGTCGGCCCTCCGGGCCCGGACGGTCCTCGATGGAGACAGTGCGTCCATCTTGATGTTCTGGCGCTCATGGCGCGGACCGGGTGGGGGTCGATAGCTACCCCATGGCTCGCACGACTCTCCCCTTCCTCACGCTCTCCGTCCTCTTCCTCCAGGCCTGCGCCACGACCCAGTCCGGGCTCCGGGCCTACCACGAGCGGGACTACACCGCCGCCATCGAGACCTGGACGCCCCTGGCCGAGGCCGGCCAGCCGGACGCTCAGTTCTTCCTGGGGACGATGTACGACGGCGGGGTCGGCGTCGAAGTGGACAAGCTCCAGGCGCTCGAGTGGTACCTGCTCGCGGCGGGCAGCGGCCACCCGAAGGCTCAGACGAACCTGGGCCTCCTGTACTTCCACGGTGACGGCGTGGAGCGATCCCACGAGCGCGCCCTGCGGTGGTTCCAGCGCGCGGCGGACCAGCGGTCTCCGGAGGCGGAGAGCAACCTGGGGGTGCACTTCCTCCTGGGGCTGGGCGTCGAGCCGGACGCCGGGGAGGCCCACCAGTGGTTCACGCGTGCCGCCGCCCAGGGTCACGCCAAGGCCCAGCGCATCCTCGGGACCATGTTCGAGGAGGGCACCGGGTGCGAGCCCGACCAGGAGGCCGCCGCGAGGTGGTACGGCGAGAGCGCTCGCAGCGGTGAACCCGACGCCATGCTCCGGCTGGGCGCCATGCACCTGGAGGGCCGCGGCGTCGAGCGCGACGAGGCTCGCGCCGCCGAGCTGCTCACCGGAGCTGCAGAGGCCGGGAAGGTCGAGGCACAGCTGCTGATCGGGTGGATGCTCTTCACGGGACGCGGGGTTCCGAAGGACACATCCAAGGCGACCGCCTGGCTCGCCGCCGCCGCCCACCAGGGTGACCTCGGCGCGCAGGCGAGCTTCGGGCGGGTCTGCATCGAGGGAGCCACGACCGAGGAGGCTCTTGCGGAGGGGGTCCAGTGGATCCAGCTCGCCGCCCGCCAGGGCCTCGCCCACGCCCAGTACGACCTCGCGCTCCTCCACCTCCGCGGGGAGGGTGTGCTCCAGTCCCGCGAAGAGGCGCTCCACTGGATGGAGCTCGCCGCGGCCGGCGGCCACCCCCACGCGCCGTCGCGGCTCCAGGCGCTCCGCGCCCATGACTGATCCGCGGAGCGACGCCGTCTGACCTTGATCAGACGGTTCGGCTCGCCCGGACTCACTCGGCTGGACTCACTCGGCTGGGCTCATTCGACTGGACTCGCTCACCAGGGCTCGCCCACCCCATTCGCCACGCGCTCGAGCGCCTGCTCCAGGGAGCGCGTCGGCTCGATCCCCGAGCGGGTGATCGAGATGGAGATCTTCACCAGGTCCTCCACTCGCGGACGGGAGTTCGGGTTGACCACCGCCTCCGCCAGCGCGCGCTCGTAGAGGTCGCTCGCGATCATCCGTTGGCCGAGGCTGGCGTACGCTTCGGCGAGAGGCCGCAGGGCTCGGCCCCGCCAGATGCTGTTGATGGATTCGCGCACCTCGTCGTACTTCGCCAGCGCCTCGTCCGCCATGGCAACCCCGGCCTCGCCCTGACCGGCAAGCCCCCGCAGCAACGCGACCCGCGCGCGCAGGGCGACCTGGTCCTCGAGCAGCACCTTGTTGGTCCGCACCATCTCCTCGATGCGATTGATCTTGGCCTGTGCCAGCACCGGGGCTCCATTCTCGACGTCACCGCGGGCGAAGAGGTCGAGCAGCTCCACCCTCGGAACGAGCGGGACCTGCTTCCAGTGCTCGATCAACCCAGCGTAGAGCTTCTCCCGCAGCTCCTCGTCACCGTGGACGCGGCCGTAGAAGACGGACACCGCCTCGAGCGCGAAGCGAGCCTCGTCGGACGTACCCGCCGCGGCCAACTCGAAGAGCTGCTCCGCCTGCGCCTCGATCAGCTCCGGGTCGAGGATGCTCGCCGCGTACACCGAGAGCATCCCTCCCTCCGTCGCGTCCATCCGGGCCTGGATCGCGGCCGCCGTCGCCTTGTCCCCGAGGATCGCGTAGGCGAGGGCGATCCTCGCCCGCACCCGATTGCGCCGCCACCCCTGCTCCGAGGGGTCCGTGAGCGCCGCCTCGAGCCCTTGGGCAGCTTCGAGGGCAGCCTTGGCCGCCTGCTCCTCGCCTTCCCGCGCGAGGTGGACCGAGATCGCGGCAGCGCCCAGCGCGCCACGCCAGTTGGAGATCCTGCCCGTCCACTCCTGGGCCAGCGCGACGGGGCCGCCTGCCTCGAGCAGCGCTTCCACGAGGTCCTCCTGGAGCCTTCCGCGCGTCTTGAGGTGCGGCACCTCCGGGAGCTTCGAGGCCGCCCCGAAGGCTCGACCCAGGAGAGCGCTGGGGCCACTCGCGACATCCCCGTGGACGCTCGGAGGCGCGGGGCTCAGGAGCTCACGAGCCTCCACCGAGGAGACCGCGCTGAACAGCAGGGTAAGGACGAGGAAGAGCTTCATGGATGAGGCCACTCTACGGAGTCGTGGAGAGACGGTCTGAGTGTGCGAGGGCCCCCCCACCGACTCTCGGAGGGGGGGCCCGTCAGAGGGCTGCAGCATGGGAACCGGTGCAGCCGCTCATGTCGATCAGTTGAAGGAGACCGAGAGGCCGTTCGAGAAGTTGGAGACCGCCGAGCCGCTGGTACCGACGTCCCGATACCAGGCCTGGAAGTTCCAGTTCTCACCCGCCGTGGCGGTGACGAAGCCGGTGGGCTGCGGGATCTGCGTCAGGTCCAAGGTCAGCGAGATGATGCCGTTGCTGCCAGAGTTCTGGATCTGACCCGGGCCGACGTAGCGACCGATGCTCCCGAGGAGGAGCAGGTTGCCCTCGGAGCCACCCGGGTTCGGGACGAAGCTCTGGGTCTGGCTGGTCAGGAAGAACGCCGCGGATCCCTG
>CAZEFP010000387.1:0-4093 GCA_964511565.1 uncultured Planctomycetaceae bacterium | reverse complement strand
AACCTGCGACACAGCGGTTAACAGCCGCTTGCTCTACCAACTGAGCTATCGGGGATTGAGGCCGAAGAATAGCCCCCTGTGGAGGCATGTCAAGCGACTGGGCGAGTCCCTGGGGGGAACTTGATGGGCGACCAGATGGCTCCCGGAAGGGCCTAGAGAGGCGCTTGCGCGCTGCGCCCGGACCGAGACGGGGCCGCCCGCGGCGACCCCTCTGGCGCCTGAAGACGCCGGTCCTGGATCAGTACTTCAGCCCGAGCTTCTTCAGCTTCGGGGCGATCACCATCTGGCAGTAGCCCTGGGAGGTGTTGTCGAAGTAGTAGCCCTGGTGGTACTGCTCTGCGGGGTAGAAGACGGCAGCCTCTGTGACCTCTGTCACAATGGGGTCGTCGAACGTCGGCTGGACGTCCCGCTTCGAGGTCTCGGCGATCTTCCGCTGCTCGTCGGAGTGGTAGAAGATCGCGGATCGGTACTGGGTGCCGCGGTCGTTGCCCTGGCGGTTGAGCGTCGTGGGGTCGTGGAGCCGCCAGAACCAGTCCAGCAGTTCCGAGTAGCTGAGGACCGACGGGTCGAAGGTGACCCGCACGACCTCGGCGTGGCCCGTCCGCCCTGTGCAGATATCCTTGTAGGTGGGGTTGTCCGTCTGCCCGCCGGTGTACCCCGACTCCACGGACTTCACGCCCTCGACCTGCTCGAGGACGGCCTCGATGCACCAGAAGCAGCCCGCACCAAGGGTGGCCACCTCCTCGGCGGGGGACGTGTCTGTTCCTTCGTTGGTCATGGTCTCGGTCTGGTTGGGGGCCGTCCCCTGGGGAGCGGCCTCGGTGGGGGCGGCCGCTTCGGCGGGCGGCACATCGTCTGACCGCGGCTCGACGGGGGCGAGCGCACCGGACTCCGCGAGGGTGTCTCCGCCGACCCGGTCACCGCTCACCGCGGGAGGCGCGCCGGCGGCTCCCTCGGAGGAGGTCGGCGCGTCCCCGGCGCTGCAGCCCGTCAGAGCTGTGAGCGGGAGCGTGAACCCCAGGAGGAGGGTCGGAAGGAGCAGCCTTGAGGTGGAGTGGGTCATGGTCCAGCGGGTCAGAGGTCGTCCAGCGGCGACTCGGGGAGGCGAATAGGGCCACCCTCTGTCCCAAGCATCATGGACTGTTGCGTCCAAAACTTCGCGGGCCGGTCGTGCTCGGTTTCGGTGAAACCTGCGCTGCGGGCCGCCCAGCGGCAGATCCGCTCCGGCGAGAGGCCCCCACGGCGCAGCTCCTGCAGGGTCACGGCCCCGTCGCGCTTGGCCAGCCGCTGGCCATGGGCATCCACGACCAGGGGCAGGTGGGCCTGGGAGGGCAGGGGGAGGTCCAGGGCCTCTGCGAGCAGCGTCTGTCGGGCGGCGCTGGGCAAGAGGTCGTCCCCCCTCAGGACCTCGGTCACACCCTGGTGGGCGTCGTCGAGCACGGTGGCGAGCTGATACGAGGCGGCGCCGTCCTTGCGAGCCAGCACGAAGTCGCCGACGGTCCCCTCCACGTCGAAGCCGATCGGCCCGCGGACGCCGTCCGTCCAGCGCACGATGCCTGGCGGAGTTCGGAAGCGCAGGGCGAAGGTCCCCGGCGCGGCGCCAGCTGCCCGAGCCGGGTCCTCCCGGCAGGTTCCTGGGTAGCGAACCTCGCCGTCCGGTCCATGGGGCGCCGTGGCGGCGCTGGCGATCTCCCTTCGGGTGCAGACGCACGGATACAACGCCCCGGCCCGGTCGAGGGCGTCCAGGGCCTCCCGGTGGGCGTCTGCCCGCGTGGACTGAAGGAGAGGCTCCCCGTCCCAGTCCAGGCCCAACCACCGGAGGTCCTCGAGCATGGCCTCGAGGCTCCCTTTCACGACACGTTGGGCGTCCAGGTCGTCGATGCGCAGCACCACGCTCCCCCCCTGGCTCCGCGCGGACCACCAGGCCATCAGGAAGGAGCGTGCGTGGCCCAAATGCAGCCGTCCAGTGGGGGACGGGGCGAGTCGGCCGACGACCGTCACGGGTGGAGCCCCGTGGGCGTGCACGGCCCGGTGAAGGGCCCTGTGGAGGCGAGACGAGCCCGGGACACGGTCAGCGCAGCAGCCCCCGGGGGCCCCGTCCACGGGCCTCCTCGCGAAGCTTCCTCGGGACGTCGTCGCCGAAGGTGGTGTAGCACGACCTCGCGGCCAGCACGTGGGGGTCATCGATGGGGACCGTCCGCTGGCCCTGGCCCGGTACGGTGATGTCGACGTCGCCCACGGCCCCCCCGCGCCACGCGACCATCCGGTTCGAGGCACCCTCAAGCAGGAGGTGGGTGGCGTGGGCGCCGAAGAGGGTTCCGAGGACACGATCATCGGCCACCGGCGAGCCCCCACGCTGCACGTGCCCGAGGGTCACCGCCCGAGCCTCCACGTCGGACCGGGCGTCGATCTCGTGGGCGATCTGTTCACCGATCCCGCCGAGCTTGACCGGATCAGGGGACGTCGGGTCGAGGGTGTGGACCACCTGCTCGCCGCCCTCCATGCAGGCGCCCTCCGCCACGCAGATGATCGTGGAGCGACGGCCGATGGACGTGCGCCACTCGATTTGCTCGAGGACGTGATCGAGCTTGAAGGGAATCTCAGGGATGAGGATCACGTCGGCGCCCCCGGCGATGCCCGCGTGGAGCGCGATCCAGCCGGCGTTCCGCCCCATGACCTCGACGATCAGCGCGCGCCCGTGGCTCTCCGCCGTGGTGTGCACCCGGTCCAGGGCCTCGGTGGCGGCCTCGACCGCGGACTGGAAGCCGAAGGTGAGCTCGGTCCCGTGGACGTCGTTGTCGATGGTCTTGGGCACGCCAATGACCGGGATCCCGGCGGCCGCGAAGGGCTGGGCGCAAGCCATGGTCCCGTCGCCTCCCAGGACCACCAGGGCCTCGAGCCCGTGCTCCTCGATGGTGGCGAAGCAGTTGGCCGTGACGTCCTCCCAGATGACCTTGCCGTCATCGGTCTGGCCGGTGGCGAACCGCGAGGGGTTGGCCTTGTTGGAGGTCCCGAGGATCGTGCCCCCGAGCTTCAGGATCCCCGACACGTCGTCGTAGCGGAGCTCGCGGACGCGGTTCTCGATGAGGCCGAGGAAGCCGTCCTCGATGCCATGGACGTCGAGGCCGGACTGGATGGCGTGCTTGGTGACGGAGCGGAGGACGGCGTTGAGGCCGGGGCAGTCCCCGCCGCCGGTGAGGACGCCGATGCGCCTGGGAATGGAGGTCATGGGGCAGATGCTAACGATCCCGGCCCGGGACTCCTCGCCTCCTGTGCCCTTCCGCGCCGCTCAGACCTGATTCAATCTGGGCCGCCGCGGCCCTCCATGACCTGGACCTCGCCAGGGAGTCAGGGCCAAGGCGCCCAGATTCCTGGGGCTCCGCGTCCGACCTGCCGCCGTCGATCCCGATAGTCTTCGGTGCCATGGAATACCGCCCCACCGCCATCCCCGACGTCGTCCTCTGTGTCCCGAAGGTCTTCGGTGACGAGCGAGGCTTCTTCATGGAGACCTTCCGCGCCGACGAGTTCGAGCGGGAGGTCGCCCCGGTGAAGTTCGTCCAGGACAACACGTCCCGGTCCACCCGAGGGATCCTGCGGGGACTGCACTACCAGAACCCGCAGCCCCAGGGGAAGCTGGTCCGCGTCAGCGAGGGGGAGGTGTTCGACGTCGCCGTGGACATGCGCAAGGGGTCACCGACGTTCGGTAAGTGGGTGGGGGAGTTCCTCTCCGCTGAGAACAAGCACGCGCTCTGGGTGCCCCCCGGCTTCGCCCACGGCTTCTACGTCACCACCGAGGCCGCGGAGTTCAGCTACAAGTGCACGGATTTCTACGCCCCCGAGCACGAGCACGCGCTCCGCTGGGATGATCCCACCGTGGGCGTCGAGTGGCCCCTGGACCGGGGCGGTCCCCCCAAGCTTTCGCCCAAGGACGAGGCGGGGCTGGCCCTGGCGGACGCGCTTCCCTTCGACTAGGTCTCGCGCTCATCAGCCTCGCGTTGGCCCAGCCCCGTGAGAGGAACCGTGGGCGAGGCCTTGGGAGCCAGCCGCCCCGTCAGGTCAGGACGTCCTCGGGCCCCACGAGGCGGCCGAACAG
>CAZEFP010000386.1:0-4099 GCA_964511565.1 uncultured Planctomycetaceae bacterium | reverse complement strand
TCCGCCGCCAGCCTCTTCGCCGGCGCCATCACCGGCGCCGGCGTGCTGGAGGACGAGGGCGCGCCCCTTCTCGACCGGTTGCCCGGCACCGACGACGGGGACGACCCCGCGGCGTACTGGTACTTCGGCAGCCTCGCCGCCTTCCAGCACGGCGGCGAGCTCTGGCGCGCCTGGCAGCCCGCCATCGGCGCCGCCCTTGCGGCCTCCCAGCTGGAGGACGGCTCCTTCCCCGGATCGGGGAGCGGCGACGACCGGGTCCGCAGCACGGCCCTCGGCGCCATGACCCTCGCGGTCCAGTGGCGCTACGCGCGGGTGCTCTCCCGCTGACCCGGGCTCAGACGCCCTCGAGGGGCGTGGTGCTGCCGGCGAAGGTGTCGGTCTCCACGCCCAGGCGCTGGAGCATGGTGAGGTAGAGGTCCGCGAGGGGGCGGTCCTCGTGGGTGAACTCGCGCTGCCAGGGCTCCTGGCCGCCGCTCCACGAGC
The DNA here is from genome assembly GCA_964511565.1 of uncultured Planctomycetaceae bacterium. Lineage (GTDB taxonomy): Bacteria > Planctomycetota > UBA1135 > UBA1135 > Saltatorellus. Next base: position 3,616 of record CAZEFP010000386.1, on the reverse strand, counting down.
CGCCGTAGGCGTTGTCGCCGATCAGGTTCACGTACTGGCCGTGGCGGAAGCCCATGTCCTTGCCGCCGGCGAGGATCAGGGGGTAGTTCCGCGACAGGTGGAAGGCGCTGGAGGCGGAGCCGAAGAGGAGGAGCGAGTGGTCGAGCATCGACCCGTCGCCGCCGGGCTCGGGGGTGTCCTTGAGCCTCGCGACGAAGCGGCCGAACTCCTCGTTGAGGAAGCGGCAGTAGACGCTGAAGTTCTCCCAGCCGCCGGGGTTCTTCGTGTCGTGGGACAGCTGGTGGCTGAGGGGCAGGTCCACCGCGCGCGAGAGGATGTCGCTGCGGCCCACGCCGTTCTCGCGGCCGATCTGGTAGGTGGCGGTGCGCGTGGAGTCCGTGCGGAAGGCCAGGTACATCAGCTCGTACATGGTCTGGAGGTACAGCCGGGGCTCCTCCAGGGTCACGTCGAGCTTGAGGTGGTCCGCCTTGACCTTGGGCAGGGGGATGCGCGCCCAGCGCTTCGCCTTCTCCACCCGCAGCTCGGTCTCGCGGACCGACTCGAGGTACTCGTCCAGGGACTCGCGGTCCGCGGCGGAGAGGGAGCCCCGCAGGGAGCGGGCGTCCTCCAGGAGCTCGTCGAGGGCGCTCTCGCTCATGGCGAGGCGGCGCGCGGCGTCGTCGTCCTTCTTGAGGAAGAGCGTGTCGAAGACGCGCTTGGGCCGGTGCTCCGCGGGGATCGCCCGCCCCGTCCGGGTGAAGGAGAGGGTGTGGGCGCCGCGCGGCGTCCCCGTGCCGCCGTCCGTGGAGAGGACCATCGAGGCGTGGCGAGTCTCGTCGCCGGCGTGCGCTGCGAAGACCTGGTCCAGGGAGATGCCGTTGCGGTACTCGCCCTTGGCTCCGGTGTCGGCGCCGGTCAGGAACTGGTCGGCGTTGGAGTGGCCGTGCACGTCGCGGACCGCGGGGTGCGAGAGGCCGGAGAAGACCGTGAACTCCTCGCGCAGGGGGGCGAGGGGCTCGAAGCACTTCGTGAAGCGGAAGTCCTTGCCGCTGCCGTGGGGGAACCACGACCAGTCCTCGTAGGCGGGGTCCTCCGCCAGGGGCATGGGGACGCCGTCGGGGAAGTACACACAGGCGAGCCGACGCCGCTTCTCCTTCGCGCCGCTCGCCGGCCAGGCCGAGGCCATGGACTCCAGCCAGGGCAGCGCCAGCGCCACGGCGGATCCGCGCAGGAACCGGCGGCGGTCCACGGTGGAGAGGTCGGTGTGCTCGGGGCGGGTCATCAGGCGTCGGCCGCTCAGCGGCTCTGGAAGAGGTCGCTGGTGACGATCTCCTTGATCATGGTAGCCAGCCCGTCCCCGGCCTCGCGGGTTTCGGCGGTGATCCGATCCACCTCCGCCCGGTCGCTGAAGCCCAGGGGCCTGCCGAGGCCGAAGGTGACCAGTTTCTGGACGAGGGCGCGCACGAACTGGTCCTGGCGGTTGAGGAGCAGGAAGCCCTTCAGGCCGTCGAGCCCGTCCAGCACCTGCTGATTGAAGAGCACGCTGCGGGCGTCCACGGGCCGCCCGCCGGCCTCGGTGCGCCACTGGCCGATGGCGTCGAACTGCTCGAAGGCGATGCCCCAGGGGTCGATCTTGGCGTGGCACGACATGCACGCCGGGTCGTTGCGGTGGTCCTCGATGCGCTCCTTGAGCGTCATCTTCGCGATCTCGGGGTCCGCGAGGTCGATCTCGGGGACGGCAGGCGGCGGCGGAGGCGGCGGGTCGTCGAGGAGATTCTCGAGCATCCAGATCCCGCGCTTGAGGGGGTGGGAGTCCTTGCCGTCGGAGTTCATGGCGAGCGGCCCCGCCTGGGCGAGGAGGCCGCCGCGGCGACCCGCGGGGTCCAGCTCCACGCGGCGGAAGTGGTTCCCCGTCACGTCGCCGATGCCGTAGTGCGCCGCGAGGCGCTCGTTGACCATGGCGAAGTCGGAGTGGATGAAGTCCAGGGCGCTCCCATCGGTGCGCAGCAGCTCGCGGAAGAACTCCACGGGCTCACGAACCATCGCGTCCTGGAGCCGGTCGTCGAAGGCGGGGTAGGCCTTGCGGTTCACCTCCAGGTTGTCCATCAGCGCGAGGTTGAGCCACTGCGCCACGAAGCGATCGGAGAACCGCTCGGCCCGCGGGTCCGCGAGCATGCGATCGACCTCGGCCTCCAGCACGCCGGGCTCGCGGAGCTCCCCCGAACGGGCCCGCTCCAGGAGCGCCTCGTCCGGCGCGCTGCACCACAGGAAGAGCGAGAGCCTCATGGCCAGCTCGAGGTCGGTGATCGGCGCGGAGCGGTCCGCCTCCGGCTGCTCGACGACCACGTAGAGGAAGTTGGGGGAGGTGAGCACCACCGCGAGCACCTCGAGCACGGCCTCCTCCACGGACTCCGTGTCGCGGCGGAGCTCGCGGAACAGCTTCACCTTGCGGGAGACCTCGCGTGGGGTCGGCGTCCTGCGCCATGCCCGCGCCATGAAGCGCTCGATGACCTCCTGCGCGTAGGCCCGCTCCGCCTGCCCCTTCGGCCGCTCGTGGAAGATGCGGCGGTGCGAGGCCGGCGGCCACTGGTCGAAGACCGGGCCCTCGACCGCCACGTGGTGGATGTGGAGGGGCCGGTCCGAGAGGGACGCGTTGACCAGCTTGATGAACTCCGAGGGGCTCGGGAGCTGGCCCATGGTGTTCACCCCCCGCGCGAGGTTGCGCGGGTAGATGTCCCCCATGGGCACGTCCCAGGAGTAGGTCCGGGGTGCGCCGGGCGGCGCGTCCACCAGGGCCTCCTGGGCCGTGGCGGGGAACACCGCGTTGGAGTCATTGCTCGCCTGCCACCCGAACATGAGCCGCAGGCTCACCGGGCGGGTGTCCTCCTCCGAGGCCCGCGACGCGAGGACACGCACGCGGAGGATCCCCTCGTCCGGAACGCGGTCCCCGAGCTCCACGGTCATGCCGTGCCACGCGGGGAGGACCGCGACGCTCTCGGACTTCACCGCCGGAGAGGGAGCTCCCTCCGAGGGCGCCCACGCGAAGCGCGCCCCGTTGTAGTTCCAGCGCATCCCCGCGAAGCGGGTGCCCGCCGGGTCCTGGAAGTGAGCGCCGCCGGGCCTGCGCGCGAAGCGCTGGCGCAGCTTCCCGAGCTCCTCCTCGACCTTGGCCGGGTCGGCCTCGTGCTTCTTGCGCGCCCCCTCGAGCTGGCCGTCCTGGTGCTGCCACTCTCGGGCCGCCGCCGCGTCCATGGAGATGCTCCAGGCCACGGTCGCGGGACGATCCCCGAGGGGAGCGGCGGCGCGGAGCGCCTCGCGGCTGGCCTCGAGGTAGGTGGGGAGCTGGGAGGGCGAGAGGTGCAGGACCTCCGAGCTGTTCTGGAAGCCGTCCTCCGAGATCGGGTCCGGCGGGAGGTCGTCGCCGAAGCGGCGCGGAAGGCCGAGCAGGTCCTGGAGCGCGTGGCTGTACTCGTAGCGAGCCAGCCGCCGGAACGTGGAGTGCTCCCCCTGGGCGCGGAGGGCGAGCGAGGCGGTCTGGACCTCGGTGGAGAGCCACTCCACGACACGCCCGCGGTCCGCAGCCGCCAGCTCCGGCCCGCCCGCGGGGGGCATCTCCCCGTTACTCACCACCGAGAGG
>CAZEFP010000385.1:0-4103 GCA_964511565.1 uncultured Planctomycetaceae bacterium | reverse complement strand
GGGCCCAGGTCCGTGGGGAGCGCCATGAACCCGTGGTAGCCGTCCACCACGCACGCCGTCTCCTCGGGGAGCTCCGTCAGGAGGTCGAAAACGCGGTCGAAGGCAAAGCCTGAGGAGAAGAAGACGTGGCTCGCGAAGACGAGGTCCCAGGGGCCGTCCCCGGTCGCCGCCTCGAACCTGGCGGGGAGGGTCTCGAAGGGCTCGGCCGCGACATGGGTCCACTGGACCCGACCGCTCTCCTGGAAGCGGCGCATCTGACGGGTGAAGCTGTGGAACTCGGCGTCCGTGGACAGGACCCGCAGCGGACGATGCTCGTTCCACGATGGGAGCGCGCTCATGAGGCGCAGCAACAGGTCGTGGGTGTTGGCCGAGAAGGCCACGCGATTCGGGTCCGCCACCCCGAGATTCTTCGCCACGCCGGCCTGACAGGCGGGGTAGACCTCCGAGAAGAAGCGCCCCCATTTCTCATCGGCGAGCGTGACCGCGTCCTCGAAGGCCCGCTGGTGCGCCGCCTGCGCCGCGTCGGGCCACAGGTGATGGCTGTGGGCGGCGAAGTGGAGGCGCCCGGGCTCGGCGGCCAGGGCGGTGCGGAAGAGGTGGGTGACGTCGAGGGTGCTCACGCCGCGAGGGTAACCCGGCGGCGCTGGAGCGAGTATCGCCGCGCTGGATAGACTCGGGAGCGTCACATCGCCCGTTCCCTCCAACGTCCCTTCCCCCCCATCGATGAGTCAGACCTTCGACCGCCGCTCCCTCCTCGTCACCGCCGGCGCCGGCGCCGTCACCCTGCTCGGAGCCTGCGCCACCCAGCCCCAGCGCAAGGCCGCTCCCCGCGTCACGGGAAGGAAGCTGCGGCACGGCGCCATCGCCTGCGGGGGCATGGGCTTCAGCGACCTCCGTGCGCTGGCGAGCCACCCCGAGATCGAGGTCGTGGCGCTCTGCGACGTGGACACCGCGCGCATCGAGGGCGCGCGCAAGTTCGGTGAGGGCGCCCGTGAGTTCCAGGACTGGCGGGTGATGCTCGACGAGATGGCCGGGGAGATGGACTCGGTCCACGTCTCGACCCCCGACCACATGCACGCGGCCATCGCCATGGCGGCCATGGCCCGCGGCCTGCACGTGTACTGCCAGAAGCCCCTGACGAGGACCGTCGCCGAGGCGCGCGCCATGCGGCGCATGGCCGCCGAGACCGGTGTGGTCACCCAGATGGGGATCCAGAATCACTCCAACCAGAACTACGCCCGCGCGCTGGCGCTCTTCCGCCAGGACCTCATCGGCAAGATCCACGAGGTGCACGTGTGGTCGGACCGCCCGGCGGGCTGGTGGCCCCAGGGGGTCGAGCGGCCCGTGGGCTCCGACCCGATCCCCGAGACCCTGGACTGGGACGCCTGGCTCGGCGTCGCGCCGGAGCGCCCCTTCAAGGCCGGGGAGTACCACCCCTTCAAGTGGCGCGGCCGAGAGGACTTTGGCACCGGCGCCCAGGGCGACATGGCGTGCCACCTCATGGACCCCGTCCCGTGGTTCCTCGGCCTCGACTCGCCGCTGACGATTCGCTCCGACGGCCCCGCCCCCAACGGCGAGAGCTTCCCGCTCTGGTCGCGGGTGCACTACACCTTCGCGCCCAACGGGCTCACCACCCGCGGCCCGCTCCCGGTGACCTGGCACGACGGAGGGATGCTGCCCCCCGAGGACCTGCTCGCCTCCCTCGGCACCGACCGCGCCTCGCTCCCGAAGAACGCCTGCCTGTTCGTGGGCACCAAGGGCGCCCTGATCGCCAACCCCTACGGCCCGCCGCAGCTCCTGCCCGCGGAGGGCTACGCCGAGGTCGAGCTGCCCGACGTGAAGGGGACGAACCACTGGCACCAGTGGATCGACGCTTGCCGCGGAGAGGGCGAGGCCTCCGCGCCCTTCGACTACGCGGCCAAGCTGACCGAGGTCGCGCTGCTGGGGAACATCGCCCTGCGCTTCCCCCACGAGACCCTGACCTACGACGGAGACGCCATGCGCTTCCCGGAGCGGCCCGAGGCCGACCCCTTCCTCTACCCGAACGAGCGCGCGGGCTGGGAGATCGAGGGCCTGGGAGCCTGATCCCCGCCGCACCGCGCGGCGGCTGACCGGAGGGCGCCGCCGTCTCGACCGCCAGGAATCGCCGCGAGAGGACCCAGGAAGGGGTCCTCCGCGGCGATTCGTCGTGGGGCATGGAATATGGGGCGGGCCCGGGGGTACAGAGGCATCTCGCCGACCTCCTCCCCGCCGCCCCCTGACCACCCGCGCAAGATGACCCCGAGCCGATCCTCCATCGAGAGCCCCATGACGCCAGCCTCCGGCTGGCCCGTCCTGATCGCCGTGCTCCTGACCCCGCCTCTCCTGCTGCTCGGCGGGGCCGGCCTCGACGCCGCGGACGTCCCCGAGGGCGTGATCGGACTCGGCGTAGCCATCGTCGGGGTGGCGTGGCTCATCTGCCTCTGCGGCTTCTACATCGTCAACCCGAACATGAGCCGGGTGATGGTGCTCTTCGGCAACTACCGGGGCACCGTGCGCAAGCCCGGCTTCTGGTGGACCAACCCGTTCACCGTGAAGAACAAGCTCTCGCTCCGCGCGCACAACGTGTCCAGCGAGAAGATCAAGGTGAACGACTCGGTGGGCAACCCCATCGAGATCGGGGCCGTGGTCGTCTGAAGATCCACGACACCGCCCAGGCGAGCTTCGACGTGGAGGACTACGCGGAGTACGTGGACATCCAGGTGGAGGCCGCGGTCCGCACCCTCGCGAGCGCTCACCCCTACGATGAGCCCGACGGAGACGAGTCGACCGTCTCCCTGCGGGGGGACCGCGATGAGGTCACCGGGGAGCTGCAGGTCGCCCTCTCCGAGCGCCTCGAGCGTGCGGGCGTCGAGGTGGTCGAGGCGCGCCTGAGCCACCTGGCCTACGCCCCCGAGATCGCCTCGGTCATGCTCCAGCGCCAGCAGGCCCAGGCCATCATCGCCGCCCGGCGCCAGATCGTCGAGGGCGCCGTCGGCATGGTCCACGAGGCCCTCGAGATGCTGAAGGAGGGCGACGTGGTCACCCTCGACGACGAGCACAGGGCGGCGCTCGTGGGCAACCTGCTCGTGGTCCTCTGCGGCCAGGAGAGCGCCCAGCCCATCCTCAACACCGGCTCGCTCTCCACCTGATCGGGCGGCGCGGCGGGGAGAAGTCAGGGCGCGAAGGCGAAGCTCTCGCTAGGGTCTTCGCTCCCACGAACCCAGCTCTGACTCAGCTCCCCCCGCTCCCCATGGTCCCCTCCCCCCACCTCGAGTGGCTCGCCGACGGCGACCTCCTCTCCGTCCCCGGCTGGCGCGGGGCAGGCATCAAGACCGGCGTCAAGGAGAGCGGCGCGCCGGACCTGGCCCTGTTCCAGGCGGACGGCCCCAGGCCCGCGGCCGCCGTCTTCACGCGGAACGAGCTGCCCGCTGCCTGCGTCCTGCTCGGCCGCGAGGCCATGGCCCGCCGCCCCGAGCTCCGCACCCTCTGCGTGAACTCGGGGAACGCCAACGCCATGACCGGCGCCCAGGGGCGCGCGGACGCCGAGCGCATCGTGGCGCTGGTCGAGCGTCACGCCGGGGGCCCCGCCCTCGCGGTCTCCACCGGCATCATCGGCGTGCCGCTCCCCATGGAGCGGGTGGAGCCCGGCATCGAGGAGGCCGCGCGCTCCCTCACCGCGCCCTGCCCCCAGCTCGCGGACGCGATCCTCACCACCGACACGTGCCGCAAGACCTGCGCCGTGGAGGTGGAGCTGCCCGCCCATGGGAATCAGCCCGCTCGCGTGGTGCGCGTGGGCGGCATGGCCAAGGGGTCGGGGATGATCCACCCCAACATGGCCACCATGCTCGCCTTCGTGACCACCGACGCCGCGGTGGAGACCGGGGCCCTCGACGGGCTCCTCAGGCGGGCCACCGACGCCTCCTTCCACGAGATCAGCGTCGACGGCGACACCAGCACCAACGACACCGTGGTCCTCCTCGGCGGCCCCTCCGGAGCGCAGGACATCACCGATGGCGACCCGCGCCTCCCGGCCCTCGAGGCCGCCGGGGTGACTGTGACGCCTTCCCCTGCGACCATTGGCG
>CAZEFP010000384.1:0-4103 GCA_964511565.1 uncultured Planctomycetaceae bacterium | reverse complement strand
CGTCGAAGATCAGCTCGATCCCCACCGGGCCGGCGTGGAAGACCGGATCGAGGGCGCCGCTCTCGTCGAAGCGAACCTCGGTCGGACCGCTCGCGAGGAAGTCCGCGCTCTTCGGGAGGATGACCTCGTCCCCCACGGTGATGACCGAGAGCACCACGTCGTCCACGCGACCGGGGAAGCGCTGTCGGCCGCCGCCGAGGACGAGGGCGCCCTCGAGGCCCCAGATCGGGCGCGTCTCCTCCCGCTCGGCCACGGGCACCCCGTCCGCGAGCGCGACCACGCGGCGACGGTCGTAGCGGAGCTCGATGGCCGTCCAGTGCTCGGGCTCAAGGACGCCGCCACCGGAGCGAAGACTGATGGTCTCCCCCTTCACAGGCCGACCGAGGCCGTCCTCCCGCTGAGTCGTCAGCTCGAAGGTCACCGACCCGTCGCTCTGCGCCTTGACTTTGACCACCTTGCCGAGGTCCACGACGTCCGCGTTCACGAAGGAGGCGGGGCGCATCAGCACGGAGAGCCGAAAGCCCTTCGCCAGGTTGAAGATCGGGTCGGAGCTGAGGTCGATCTGGACCTTGGCCCCGCGCGGGCCGAGGTCGAGGTCGAGGGCCTTCCCGACGTAGCCCTCCTCCGAGAGGAAGGCGCCCGGGAAGCCGTCGGCGATGCCGTTCACTCCTCGCGCCCCCGCCAGGCTCTGGTCCTCGAAGCGCCAGGTGCCCGCCACGGTGAACGCCTCCGACCGCACCGCCTTGCGCTGGTGGTCGATCAGGATCCGCGCCGGAGCCCCCCGCTCGATGGCGGTGTTCCGCGTCTGCCGGAGCGCGTTGGCCACGAGGCCGCGGGCCGCTCCCCGCCCCGGATCGAAGGACGCGAAGCTCCCGAGCCCGACGCCGAGGACGATCCCGAGCAGCGTCATCACCAGCAGCAGCTCCACGAGCGTGAACCCCACGAGCGCCCCGCGCCGCCAGGGGCGGCGGGGTCCCCCCTGGCCTTGCCAGGGGTGCGCGGCGAGCGCGCAGCGGGCGGGGTCATTCCACATCGATCTTGGGGCCGCGCTGGCTCAGCGCTTGAAGTTCCCGATGTCGTCGGCCGTGCCGAACTTGCCGTCCGGGCCAGCGGAGATGAGCTGGAAGGTGTCCTGCCGATACGGCGACCCCGTGGCCGGGTTGACCGCCGCGACGACCTTCTCCTCGATCCAGTCCCCCACCTCCTCGCTGAAGGTCAGGTACGTGCCCCCCTTCTCGTAGTCCCGGCGGTGCAGGTATGCGATCGGGTTGCCCCAGTGATCGCAGAGCTCGAACACCTCCGAGCTCTGGAAGCGGGAGTGGGGCTTCTTGCTGTCGTCCCCGTCGGTGTTCCCGAGCCGATCGTCGTACTCGCCCCCAGCGAGGTAGGAGCCGTCCGCCGGCATGAGGGCGATCAGCAGCGACTCCACGCCCATGTTCGTCTTGCTCGGCTTGGGGTCGAGCTTGCGCGGGAAGGTGGACGGGGGGAAGTCGCCCTTCTCCCGGTCGTACGCCGAGATCTCCGCCGAGACCTGGTTCAGCCAGGTGCTCGTCATCTTGGAGTTCACCGCGTCCTTGGAGGAGAGCAGGTTCGGGATCAAGAAGGCGAAGAGCAGCGCCACGATGATGATCACGGCCAGGAGCTCGATCAGGGAGAAGCCCGCCCGCGCCGAGGTCGCGGGGCCCTGCCGAAGGTGGTGTCGAGAGGTCAGCATGGATCAGCGTCTCCTGACGACCCGTGCGTCGTCCATGAACAGGTCCGGCCGGCGCCCCGCCTCGCCGCCAACGAAGACGCCGAAGTTGATGGGCTGGCGCGAGGAGGTGAGACGATCGCACTCCACGTTGGTGGCCACCGGCTCGCCGTCGATGTAGATGTTGAAGGTCGCGTCGAGGTCGTCGCCGACGCGCTCGATCTCCACCCGGATGGGCTCGCCAACGGGCCACTCGGGGCCCACCAGCTGCTTGAAGCTGGCCTCCTCGTCCGTGGGTGACTTCTGCACCCGGGCCTCGATCAGGCCGTCCCGGTTGCGGCACACGACCACCTCGGCGGTCACCTGGGCCTCGCCCCCGGGGCGCGCCCGCTCCGAGGAGATGAAGACCCCGGCGCGGGTGCCCTTCGCCTTGGGGCCCACGGTCAGGACGCAGGAGAACGCGAGGAAGCGATCGGGCGGCAGGGACCGGAACGCGCGCGTGCGCCCGCCTCGGTCGTTCTGTCCCTCGATGGCGATCCCCTCGTCCCGGATGTCCACCAGCGGGCCGAAGCCCTGGTCCAGGACCCAGCCGTTCCCGACCCGGCCGGGAGCACGGTCGAAGCGATCGAGCCAGACCTCCTTGGACTCATGGTCGACGATGCGTGCGCCCTGCGCCGTGGCGTAGACCGTCACAGCGTCCTCATCACCCGCAGCCCGTCGGTCGTCCACGATCTCGCTGAACAGCGTGATCGCCTCGGCGGAATCCCCCGAGGCGTAGTTCCACCAGGCCACCCCGGCGCGAGCCGAGGCGAGCGCCGGCGACAGCCGACGCGCCTCTCCGAAGCAGATCTCCGCCCGGCTGAGGTCCTCCGCCTGGAGGGCGTTCCAGCCGCGCCGCGACCAGAGCGAGGCGCTGCCCTTCTCCACGGCGAGCGCTCGCTCGTAGTACCGCTCGGCGCCGGCGTGGTCGCCGGACGCCTGGAGCAGAGCCCCCATGCGCTCGAGGGCCGGCACCAGGTCCAACTCCACATCGAGGGCGGCCCGGTAGGCCGCGCGGGCCTCGAATTCGTCGCCGTCCTGCTCGTAGAGTCGTCCGCGCTGATAGAGGGTCCACGGATCCCCCGGCGCGGCGCGCAGCGCCTCATCGGCGAACGTCACCGCCTCCTCGCGGTTCCCGGAGATCTCGGCCAGCCGGCTCATGGCCCGCAGGGCCTCGAAGCGACGGAAGGGGTCGGCGTCGAGGGCGAGCCCGAGGGTCTGGGCCGCCACCTCGAACTCACCTGAGTCCATGGCGAACAGGCCCGCGGCCAGGAGCACGTCGAAGCCACCCTCCACGGGGGCCCCGTCACCGCCGCCGAAGCCCGCGCCCATGAGGGACGCGGCGTCGTCGGTGAAGCGCATGGCCGACATCGTGCCGGCGGCCGCGACCGCCTGGAGCCCGACCTCGTTGGCCGCGTCCGCGCTCAGCGCCGTACCGAAGGCGGCGACGGCCTCGTCCATCTGCCCGGCGCCCAGCAGCGCCCCGGCGTAGGCGAGTCGGATCCGGACGCGCATGGCGCGCTCCTCCGGGGCCTTGGGCTCCCGACGCACCGCCTCCTGGAGGTGCTCCAGGGCCTCGAGGGTGCGCCCCTCGCGGACCAGGAAGCGGCCGTACCAGTACCGCGCCTCCCAGTTCGTGCGCTCGATCCGGAGCCCCTCGCGGAAGCTCGCCTCCGCCGCGTCCTTCATGCGCAGCTGGCCGAGCAGGACCCCGAGGCGGGCGTGGACCGAGGCGTTGGTCTCGTGACCGCTCTCGAGCAGCGACCGGTAGGTGTCGTAGGCGTCCTCGAAGCGGAAGCCGAGCTGGTAGCACGTGGCGAGCCCCATCCGGGGCCGCGCGTCGTCCTGCAGGTTGATCTGCTGGGCGCGCTGGTAGAGCGTCTCCGCCACCTCCAGGGCCCGAGCCGTCTCGTTGCGCTTGAGCAGACAGCTGTCGGCGAACTGGAGCGCCGCCTCGAACTCACCAGGCTGGAGGGGGTCGCTGAATCGAACGAGGCCGACCTCGACCTCGGTCAGCGCGTTGTCCACCAGGCCGAACTCATCCACCCGCCCGGGCTCGTAGGTGATCGGCGTCCGGTAGAGCGGCGAGCCCGTCGCCGGGTTCACGGGGAGGAAGATCAGCTGGGGGTCGTCGAGGTCGGGGAGCTCGTACCGGTTCTCGTTCAGGATGCGGCCGAACTCGAACTTGTTCGTGTAGATCCAGTCGTACTCCTTCTTGAGCCCGGCGATCTGCGCGGCCCGCGCCTCGGGGTCGTCGGAGAGCTTGGTCGCCACCTCGCCAGTGGGCCCCTCATCGGGCTCCACTCCCGCTCCGCCCCCGCCGATCGAGTCGAAGAGTCCCGGGGCGACCGTGGCGTTGGCGGGGCGCTCGGGA
>CAZEFP010000383.1:0-4108 GCA_964511565.1 uncultured Planctomycetaceae bacterium | reverse complement strand
CACGGGTAACTTCTGCCTGGGCGGAGCTCCGACGTACCGGAACCTGGGCGGCCGGCAGTTCATCACCGACACCGGCCGGGCGCGGGTGCTGCTGAACCGGCCGTTCGTTCCTGATGGTCTCGGCGGTCTCCTTCCGATCCTCCCCGGGGAGACCTGGTACTTCCAGTATTGGTTCTACGACCCCGGTGCCACGCCGAGCACGGGGTTCTCCGACGCGCTGGGCGTGACGTTCACGCTGTTCTAGGGGGGCCGCTGTCGCAGACGGTCGCAGCGAGTGCGGCGGGCCGTCGCGATGGCGGATCCCGATGACGGAAATCGAACGGGCGGAGGGGCCAGAGAGCCGACCTCAGGCCGCAGGGGCGCGTGGTTTGGGTCCATACTGAAGGACCGGGCGAGGAGTCACCGCAGGCTGCGTCCGGGACTGCACCCGTCACGAACCTCAAGGGCCATGATCTCGACCCCCGAACACGACTTCGACGCCATCGTCATCGGCGGTGGCCCCGCAGGTTGCGCCGCCGCCACGGTGCTCGCGAAGAAGGGCCGCCGCGTGGCGATCCTCGAGAAGCAGCCACGGCGGCGCTACAGCGTGGGGGAGTCGCTGATCCCCTTCTGCTACGACGCCCTCGAGCGCATGGGGCTCTCGGGTGCCCTCGAGAAGCAGCGCTTCTCCTTCCCCAAGCACAGCGTCCAGTTCGCGAGCCAGGAGGGGAAGGTCAGCCGCTCCTTCTACTTCTTCCAGCACACCGACCATCCCCGCGCCAAGACCTGGCAGGTGGTGCGCTCCGAGTTCGACAAGCTCTTGCGCGACAACGCCGAGGAGTGCGGCGTGCAGTTCTTCGAGCAGACCCGCGCCCGGGAGCTGATCTTCGGCGAGCGCTGCGAGGTGCAGGGCGTGCGGGCCAATGACCCCGCGGGCTACGAGCTGACCTTCAAGGCGCCGGTGACCATCGACGCCACGGGACGGGACACATTCTCCCAGAGCCGGCTCGGCTGGCGCGTGCCGGACAAGAAGCTCAGGAAGATGGCCATCTGGACCTACTTCGAGGGGGCCACCCGGGACGAGGGCTACGACGAGGGCACCACGACCATCGCCTACCTCCCCAACAAGGGCTGGTTCTGGAACATCCCCCTGCCCGACGACCGGGTGTCGGTGGGCCTCGTCGCCGACAAGGACTACCTGTTCGGCGAGACCAAGGACCTGGAGACGATCTTCAACCGCGAGGTCGAGAAGCAGGACTGGCTCCGGGGGCGGCTCGAGGACGCCCGCCGCACCGATGACTTCCGGGTCACCTCCGACTTCTCCTACCGCTCGAAGCACTGCGCGAGCGACGGGCTCGTCCTCATCGGCGACGCCTTCTCCTTCCTCGACCCCGTGTTCTCCTCGGGCGTGTACTTCGCCCTCACCAGCGGCGTCCTCGCCGCCGACGCAGTCGACGACGCGCTCACGGCCGGGGACACCTCGGCGGCGCGCTTCGCCGAGTACGGGGAGGCGTTCAAGAAGCAGATGGAGCCCATGCGCAAGCTCGTCTACGCCTTCTACGACGACCACTTCAGCTTCGGCAAGTTCCTGAAGGAGCACCCCGACCTGCGCCCGCAGGTCACTGACGTCCTGATCGGCGACCTCGAGAAGGACTACGACGACTTCTTCAAGGTGATGGGGGAGTTCGCGGACCTGCCCGAGCCTCTCCCGCACGGGGAGCCCATCGGGGCGGACACAACGCACTCCGAACACGCCTAGTCCCGGGGCCGATGACCGCGTTCGGGCGGCGGACCCTAGACTCTTGGGCCGCCCATGTGCCCCTCCGACGTCTTCCTCCCCTTCGAGCGCGCGCGCTTCAAGACGCGCCTCCCGCGCGGGCACTTCTACACCGCCGGACACATGTGGCTTCACCAGGCCGAGCCGGACCTGTGGCACGTGGGGCTGACCCGCTTCGCCCTGCGGATGCTCGGTGAGCCGGTGGACCTGGACTTCGAGATGGCCCTGGAGACCGAGGTCGAGAAGGGCGACGTGGTGGGCTGGCTGGAGGGCTTCAAGGCGGTGACGGACCTCTACAGCCCCATCGACGGCAGGTTCGCCGGCGCCAACCCGGGCCTCGACGAGGGCCTCGACCCGGTGCACCGCTCCTCCTACCAGCGCGGCTGGCTCTTCGCCCTGCGGGGCAAGGTGGACGAGGACTGCGTGGACGCCGAGGGCTACGCCGCCGTCCTCGAGGCGGCCATCGACAAGGTGCTCGGGGAGCAGCCCGAGCTCGCCGAGGCCGAGGAGGGCGCGAGCCATGGCTGAGGACACCCGCGCCACCTACGTCATGATCGGCGGCTTCCTCGGGGCCGGGAAGACCACCGCCGTGGCCCGCATGGGAGCGGCGCTCACCGAGCGTGGCCTGAAGGTCGGGCTGATCACGAACGATCAGAGCTCAGGGCTCGTGGACACCTCGATCCTGCGCAGCCGCGGCTTCTCCGTGGAGGAGATCGCGGGAGGGTGCTTCTGCTGCCGTTTCGGTTCCTTGGCCGAGGCCGCCGAGAGGCTCGAGGCCGCGGAGCGCCCCGACGTCTTCCTCGCCGAGCCGGTGGGGAGCTGCACGGACCTCGTGGCCACGGTGAGCTATCCCCTGCGCCGGATCTACGGCGACCGCTTCCGGGTCGCGCCGCTCTCGGTGCTCGTCGACCCCCAGCGCGCGCGCCGGGTCCTGGGGCTCGCGGCGGGCCGTCGCTTCTCGGAGAAGGTGACCTACGTCTTCGAGAAGCAGCTGGAGGAGGCGGATCTGATCGCCATCAACAAGGTGGACACCCTCGCGCCCGAGGAACTGGCGGAGCTCGAGGCGGCCCTGGCGGCGCGCTTCCCGCGGGCCGAGGTCCTCGCGGTCTCCGCGGAGCACGGGGAGGGCACCGAGGCGTGGTTCGACCGGATCCTGACCGACGAGGCCGAGCCTCAGCCGACCATGGAGCTGGACTACCAGACCTACGCGGAGGGCGAGGCCCTGCTGGGGTGGCTCAACCTCACGGCCCGGCTCCAAACCGCCGACGAGCCCGTGGACGCGAACCAGCTGCTCCTCGACCTCGCCGCGCGGATCCAGCGCGCCGCCGGTGAGCAGGACGCGGAGATCGCTCACCTCAAGGCCACCCTGGACGCCGGTGACGCCTCGGGGCGCCTGGCGGCCCTCTCGGTGACGTCGGGGGACGGAGAGGTGGACCTGCGGGAGGCGCTGGTCGACGGCGTGCGCGCCGGCGAGCTCATCGTCAACCTCCGCGCGGAGGGCGACCCCGTGGCCCTCAAGGCCATGGTGCTGACGGCCCTCGAGGCGGCGGCTGCCGCGCGCCCGGGCTGCACCCTGGAGGTGGAGCACGAGGAGCACTTCCGGCCGGCGCCGCCCGAGCCCACCCACCGCGACGAGATCCGGGGGAGCGCCTGAGTCATGGGCCGCCGCATCGTCCACTGCCACTGCGTGTACTCGAAGGTGGTCCCCGCCGACGTGAAGGCCGCCGTCCTGGAGCGCCTCGCGGGCTCGGACGAGGACTTCGAGGCCGTGCCCGACCTGTGCGAGATGTCGGCGGGCAAGGACCCGGCCCTCGCGCGCTTCGCGGGGGACGGCGAGGTGGAGATCGTGGCCTGCTTCCCCCGGGCGGTCCGCTGGCTCTTCCACTCCGCCGGTCACGAACTCGCCGCGGAGGCTAGCATCCACAACATGCGATCATCGACGGCCGACGAGGTCTGCGGAGCCCTTGGGCTCCCGGACCAGGAGAGCACCTCTTGAAGCCGACGGGGGCGGCCCGCCCGGGCCCGAGCGCGCCCTTCGGCGAGCTCCACGTCGCGGTGGATCCGGGCGGCCTCGATGGCGTCGACGCCGCCGACCGCGGCGCGGTCCTCGCGGCGCTGCTCGAGGCCGGCCACCCCGTCTCGCGCAAGGCCGAGGCGGCGGAGGGGGCCCTCGCTCGGCTGGGCGGGGACGTGAGCGTCCTGGATCGCGCACCCGAAGAGGTGGTCGCGGACGTGGCGGCGCGGCGCGAGGCCGCCGCGGCGCCCGCCCCTGGGGCGTGGACGCCCTGGTTCCCTGTGATCGACTACGACCGCTGCACGAACTGCATGCAGTGCCTCTCCTTCTGCCTGTTC
>CAZEFP010000382.1:0-4110 GCA_964511565.1 uncultured Planctomycetaceae bacterium | reverse complement strand
GTGTCGTGGGGGGGCTTCGAGGTGGGGGCGGCGTGGCCTGTGGGGGGTGCGGCAGGCGCGGCTTCAGAGCGCCCAGGCTGAGCGGGTCGGCATTGGGGGTACGGGTTCGCCCTGGGGGGCAGGGAGGTCCTTCAGCTCGCCCCTGAGTTGATCCGGGAGGTCGGACCGGGAGAGCCGCTCCTGGGAGCCAGCACAGGCCTGGCGATCGGCATCGCCGGCTTCGCCGGCGCGCTGATGCTCCTGGTGCCTCGGGGCCGCGACGCCGCTGCTGCAGCGCCTCGCCGCCTGCGCCTCTCGGTGGACGTGGCTGCGATCGGCGTGGGACTCTGGCTCTTCCTGACCACGGCGCTCGGGTGAGCGCCGGGAGCCCGTCAGCTCAGGGCAGGACCTGTAGCGTGATGACGTTGGAGACGAAGTCGTAGGGGTTCCTGGTCACGGCGCAGTGGTACATCGTCTGCCCGATCAGCCCGCTGGTGAAGGCCGGGTTGAGGCGTACTCCGATACCGGCGGCTCCGGCCTGGTTGAGGACCCCGAACTGGTTCTGGAAGACCGCGCCCTGGGTGTCGATCAGCCCGGCCCGCGTCCAGCGGTCGAAGTTGATCGGGACGTCGAGGCCCCCGAGGACGAAGCCGCTGGAGGTGCCGCTCAGGCTCGAGAACATGACGAACGAGCGGTTGGCGTAGGCCTCTCCAGGATGGAAGTAGATCTGCTGGAGGTCGTTGGCGCTCACCGAGCCCGAGTAGGACCGGGCAGAGAGCGGGGCGTGACGGCGGAGGACCATCACCCAGTCCTCACCCGGAGAGGAGGGCGGCGAGCCCAGCGCCCGCCAGCCACCGCTGACGTTGACCATGGCGGGCGAGCCCTCGATCTGGCCGGTCCGCGGGTTGAACCAGAACTGTTCGAAGGCGCCCGTGGAGCTCCCGAGGTTCAGCTCGCCGGTGGAGGAGGCGTTGCCGAGGTACACCGCGTAGACGTGGTCCTCCTTCGCGAACACCTGTCCCTCGCCGTACGTGGTGGACTCGTTCCGGAGCAGGTTGTCCATGGGAGTCATGTCCCAGAACGGTAGCTCCGCCTCGATGAAGTGGCGGGCGTAACCGACGTAGGTCCACATCTCGTCCCGGGTCCGGAAGTCCTCGAGGGAGAGGTCGCCGCCGAGGGGCAGGTTGTGCCACCCGAGGTAGAACTCCACGCCGCCGCCGCTGAAGAGGGCGTCGTAGAGGACCCGCTTGCGGATGTCGTTGGCGTTGGTGTCCGTCAGCCCGGTGGGCCACGGGTTCATCTCATCCGCGTCGATCAGCCAGGGGCGGCCCGCCTGCTCGGAGAGCTGGCGCAGCTCCTCGATCTGGTCCTCCGCGGCGTTGAGCGAGAACTGCAGTGACGCCGCGTCGATGTTCGGATCGGTCAGGACGGACTGGAACACCGCCAGGTCATCCGGCCGGTTGTGGAGCGAGATCGGGTGCTCGTAGGCGTCGTAGCTCGTGATCCAGGCCGCGAAGGCCGCGAGGGTGGTGGGGTTGAAGTCCGTCTCCTCGCAGAGATTCCAGCGGATCGCCGGGTGGTGACCGAAGCGGGCGACCATCTCTCGGTAGAAGAGCTTGCGCTCCTCCCCGAGGGTGCCGCCGTCGAGCCAGAGTTCGTTGGCGACCTCCGTCTCGTTCATCACCAGGGACAGGGAGATCCCGAGGTTCTGGGCATGCTCGAAGATGGTGTTCCACTGACGGAGACGGCTGGTGTCGTAGTGCCGCTTCTCGAACGCCCGGTTCTCGGGCCCGAGGAACGGGTAGACGTCCTTCCCGTCCCCTCCGAGGTTCATGACGATGAGGAACAGGGAGTTGACGCCCTTCTCCGCGAGGTAGTTGAGCGCCCCGATCGCGCCCTTGCCGTCCTCGTCACCATTACCCGGGCGCAGGAGCGGATCGCCCGGGTTCCAGTCGCCGCGGTGCTCCGCGAAGCTGTGGAGGTTGCCCACGCCCTGGGTCTTGGTGATGTCATCCATCGCCCGGTTGGCGAGGAAGTTCTCAGGGCCGTTGATGCCAGCCTTCAGGTAGAAGGGGCCGTGCTCGAATTTGCGGTGGTGGCGCCCCACGTCGATCAAGGTGCCGACGCGATAGAAGCCACGGCCCGCCGGGTCGATGTCCTTGACCTCGAAGGTGATCTGCTGGCCGTCGATGGTCGTCACGGCGCTGCCGGCCGAGGGGCCGGACTGGAGGGCAACACCCGTCCCCTGGCGCATCGTGACGTTGGCGGTCCAGGTGCCCTTCGCGGGGGGCAGGAAGCGCACGGTCCAGACGTTCCCCACATCGCCGGCCTGGCCGTCGGCGTCGAAGAAGCCAGGCACCGTCATGCTGCGGCCGCCGGGGCCGTCGAAGCGGACCGAGAGGCGGTAGTCCAGGAACGGGTTCGGGGCGGTGCCGGTCTCCGACTCCCACGGACCGGCGAAGCTGAGCTCCATGGGGCTGGCCACCCGCGGCTGGCTCGGCGTGATCGTGTGGGCGCCGTTCCCGTCGGACCCGGCGAGGGTGCCTGGGTCGCGGATGAGGAACGCCGCGCCGTCGATGCCCGCGGAGAGGATCTGAATGCCGGCCACGTTGTTCTGCGGCGTCACGCTCCCGCCACCGGGGAGCTTGAGGTCCTCGAACCTGAATTCGATGCCGTGGACGCGCTGGCCCCGGTTGTCGCCGGAGGCGCAGACCACGGGGGTCTGGACCCAGGGCCCGATGGAGACCGGCGCCCCGAGGCTCCCGTTCAGGAAGCGCGCCCGGACCTGGACCGAGTCGTTCCCGCCCACCTCGAAGAGGAAGAAGTCCGCTGCGGGTCCAGCCCCGGGCGTCCAGTTCGGGAAGCTGACTTCCCACGGGGTCTGGGTGTTGGACCGAACGAAGTACGACTCGAGATTGCGGCTGTCCGCGTTGCGGATGGACGCAGATCGGTTGGTGAACTGGACGTCGCCGCTCGAGGTACCCCACCTGAAGTCGGAGCGCTCGACCCATGCCCCGCCGGACTGAATCCGCTCGACCATGGATCCCTGGACCTGGACGGTGAGTGACTGGGCCCCGGCCTGCAGGGCCACGGTGCCGGCGAGGAGCGTGCCGAGGAGCGTACGACGGAGCATATGGGTCCGACGGCCGGGTGCGCGGTTTGAGAGCTGTGTGATCATGGGACGGAGCCTGCCCCTGTGCTTCGGAGAAAGGCGCCCAGATGGGGAGGGGCGCGCGAGCGTGAAGACGAGGAGGGGCCGAACGGGAACCGCGGTCGCCGGTGCCGGCGACGCCCTGCCACACGCTCGATACGAGCGGGGCCAGGTCACGGATTCAAATCAGACGCTGATGTAGCTGTGGAGGAGGAGAAGCCGAGGACGAGTGTCTGCGACACGAAGTCCGCGCCCTGGCGGGTTATCCTGGTGCCATGGGACGCAGCGATAGACCTTCAGGTTTCGGCAGTTTCGGGGATCTGAGGAAGGCGCTCAAGGGCAACCAGGGAGAAGACCCGCAGAACGCGGAGGAATCGGGAGTTGAGACCAGCCCCGCGGGTGTCCCGGAGCGGGGCTGGACCCTCGAGACGGGGGACGAGGAGCCCTACGAGCTGACGGAGGAGGACCTGGAGGGCCTCCCGGATCCGGACAGCCAGATCCCGGCGCGGATCGCGGGCCGGCCTGGCGCCTTCGGTCCCATGGGGCATGGCCCGGCTTGCTATGCGGATGTGGACTCCGAGGAGATGGAGCTCGTGCGCTCCTTCCGCCTCCGCACGCAGTTTCCAGATGATGTCCTGGGGGAGCTCGGCGAGCTCCCGGAGAACCCCGCCCCGGAGGACCATTAGGGCCGCCTCGACCTCCGCGGCGAGGTGATCTTCACCATCGACGGGGCCGACGCGAAGGACTACGACGACGCCATCGCGATCCGGCCCAGGGAGGGTGGAGGCTTCCACGTCAGCGTCCACATCGCCGACGTGAGCCACTACGTCCGGCCGGGCACGGCGCTGGACGATGAGGCGCTGGCGAGCGTGATCCGCAGCTTCAAGACCTCGCCGAAGCAAGGGATCCTCGCGCTCAAGCAGGAGGACGAGGCGTACACCCAGCCCGCGGAGCTGGCGCGGTTTCTGCACGCGCACGAG
>CAZEFP010000381.1:0-4112 GCA_964511565.1 uncultured Planctomycetaceae bacterium | reverse complement strand
GCCGTCGGGACCATCAAGGACCGCCTCGGCGCCAACCCGGTGCCGATCCAGCTGCCCATCGGCGCCGAGAAGGACTTCGTCGGCTTCGTGGACCTCGTCCGCATGGTCTACATCGAGTTCGTCGAGGACTCCAACGGCCGTGAGTACATGGAGGGCCCGATCCCGGCCGAGCACCAGGACGCCGCCACGATCGCGCGCGCCGAGATGCTGGAGGCCGTTGCCGACTCCGACGACGAGCTCATGGAGCTCCTGCTCGAGGACAAGGAGGTCTCCGAGGAGATCGCCATGCGCGCCATCCGGGCCGCGACCCTGTCCATGGTGGCGACCCCGGTGCTCGCCGGCTCTGCCCTCAAGCACAAGGGCGTCCGCTTCGTGCTGGACGCGGTCATCGACTTCCTCCCGGCTCCGCCGGAGATCCCGGATGTCGAGGGCACCCTGCCCTTCTCCACCGAGAAGATCACCCGCAAGTCCGACCCGAGTGACCCGGTGTCGCTGATGGCCTTCAAGACCATCGCCCAGCCCACCGGCGACCTCACCTTCGTGCGCGTCTACTCGGGCGTCCTCGAGAAGGGCACGCGCCTCTTGAACCCCCGCACGGGCAAGAACGAGCGCATCGGGCGCATCGTCCGCATGCACGCCGACAAGCAGGAGGCCGTTGACTCGGTCCCCGCCGGCGACATCGCGGCCATCATCGGCCTCAAGAACACGGTGACCGGCGACACGCTCTGTGACGACGATCACCCGATCCAGCTGATGAAGATGTCCTTCCCCGAGTCGGTCATCTCCATGTCGCTCGAGCCCGAGAAGGCCACGGACCGCGACAAGCTCAGCGAGATCATCGGCCGCATGATGCGCGAGGACCCGACCTTCAAGGCCTTCACCAACGAGGCCACCGGCGACCTGATCATCTCCGGCATGGGTGAGCTTCACCTGGAGATCATGGTCAACCGGATCAAGAACGATCACAAGTGCGACGTCCGCACCGGTCGTCCGAAGGTCGCGTTCAAGCAGCGCATCAAGAAGCAGATCGACACCGAGGCGCGTCACATCCGCCAGTCCGGTGGCTCCGGTCAGTACGCCGTCATCAGCGTCGTCATCGAGTACGACCCCGAGGTCAGCGGCTTCGAGTTCGTCGACGGCATCAAGGGGGGCGCGGTCCCGCGGGAGTACATCCCGAGCGTTGCGAGCGCCCTCGAGGAGTCGTTCACCACGGGCGGCAACACCGGCATCCCCTTCGTCAGCACGAAGGCGCGCCTGTACGACGGCAAGAGCCACGACGTCGACTCCAGCGAGATGGCGTTCCGCGCCGCCGGTAACCTGGCCTTCCGCCAGGCGATCGAGAACAACACCGTTCTCCTTGAGCCGATCATGAAGGTCGAGGTCAGCGTCCCCGAGGAGTTCGTCGGCTCGGTCGTCGGCGACCTGAACTCGCGCCGCGGTGAGATCGCGGAGATCGAGCACCAGGGCGACATCCGCCTCGTGCACGCGATGGTCCCGATCGCGGAGATGTTCGCCTACTCCTCGGCGCTCCGGGGCTCGACCCAGGGCCGCGGCCAGTTCTCCATGGAGCTGTCCGAGTACCGTGACGTCCCGGCCGGTATCGCCGCCAAGCTGATGGGGGAGTGACCCCGCCAGAGGCCTGCCCCGGCAGCTCGCCAGGGCCCGCGCGCCCCCCTCTCCGCACCGTGGAGTGGGGGGCGCTCTCGTTTCCCCAGCCTGGCGCTGTGGCCATCTCGATGTAGCCTGTGGGTCCCAACCTCTTGCCCTGAGGCCACCCATGATCCATGACCCTCCTCGGCGCCCGGGTCGCCGCATTGCCCTCCTGCTCCTCCCCTTGCTCGGGTCGTGCGCGTCGGAGTCCTTCCAGCCATCGGTCGCGGGGTCATGGAGCTTCGAGGGTGACCAGGAGCACCTCGACGGGACGGTCGGTGTGGGGGACGAACTCTCGCAGCCCGCCGCCCGGCAGGGGGGGACCTCGTTCCTCCCGTTCTTCGGGGAGGCGGCCCGGGAGCGCGGCTACGAGCTCCCGCTCCCCCTCGGGGTCGGAGCCACGGTCATGTCGATCAACCGGCCGACAGAGATCTCGCGGGTGCAGGCCGGCGTGAACGGCGGGGGGCTCTCGGACGTGGGGTTCTTGCAGTTCGAAGCGGAGGCGGCGGTCCGCTCCGCGGTGGCGCGCTTCGACGCATGGCTCCTCCCGGTCCTCAACGTCTACCTCCTCGGTGGGTACATCTGGAACAACTCCGAGGTGGCCACCACGGTCAATCTCCCGGGGAACAACTCCGTGGACATCGTGTCCGAGGGAGAGCTCGAGGGCCCGCTGTACGGGGGAGGGATGACCCTCGTCGGAGGGTACAAGGAGCTGTTCGCGACCCTGGACGCCAACGTGACCCACTCCCAGCTCGGCGGGCTCTCGGAGTTCCTCGCGAAGCTGTACTCGGTTCGGGTCGGGTGGAACACGAAGGTGGGGGACAACCCGTTCCGCATCTACACCGGCGCCACCTACTGGGACACGGAGCGGACGATCGAGGGGACCATTCCGCTCGGCGGTGGCGGTCCGATCAGCACCGTGGAGTTCGCCGTGGATCAGCGGCCGGTGGACCCCTGGACCATCACGCTGGGGACGGCGGTGACCGTCTCGGACCGGCTCTGGTTGATGCTCGAGCTCGGCGGCTGGGACGACACCCAGGTTGTGATCGGAGGCGTGACCTTCCGCTTCTGAGCGAGCGGTCAGCCCAGCTCGAGCGGCTCGTCCGCCGTCCCGAACTCCTCGTCCCCGCCGCCGACCGCGCGAAGCGTGGCCAGGTGGAGCCGGTCCAGGCTCGTGGGCCTCCGCGAGCGCAGGAGGCGGCCGCCACGGATGGCGCCCCCGGCTCCCCCGGCGACGAGGGTCGGCAGGTCCCGCTCGCCGTGCTCGTGCCCGTCCGAGATGGAGGAGCCGTACACCACCATCGAGTGGTCGAGGAGCGAGCCGTCTGCTTCCGGGAGCGCCGCCATCCGGTCCAGGAGGAGCGCGACCCGCTCGTGATGCCAGGTCACCACGCGGTCGTACATCTCGCGCTTGGAGCGCCGTGAGCTCCAGCTGGTGACGCCGTCGTCGTCCTCGGTCTTTCCCGAGGTGTCCCTCCAGTGGGAGAGAGCGTGCCAGGTGCCCTTCACCCCCGGGACGAAGGTGCAGTAGCGGTTCGACTGGCCGTGGTCGAGCATGACCGAGGCGCATCGAGAGGCGCCGGACCAGAGGGCGAGGGCCACGAGGTCCAGGAGCAGCCCGAGGTAGGCCCCGTGATCCTCCGGAACGGCCTCGATGGGGCGGTCCAGGTCGAAGGGGAGCCCGAGCTCCGCCGCGGCCTCGAGGCGGCGGGCCGTGGCCTCGTCCTGGACGAAGGCGATCCGGCGTTCGATGCTGCGAATCGCGTCCAGGTAGGCCGAGAGCGTGCGCCGGTCCGCCGTGGACACGCGCTTCTCGAGGGCCCGGACCTGGTCCTTCAGGTCATCGAGCAGGCTCGTATCGGCCTTCGGTCCGCCCCCGAAGAGCTGCTCGAAGACGGCGCGCGGGTCCGTCTCGCGGAAGACTGGCCGTCCCGGAGCGCTCCAGGAGATCGTGTTGCGAGAGACGTCCGCCGCGAAGAAACCCTCGCCCTTGGTGCTGATGGAGAGCGCGGGGACGACGTGTTCGGTCGCGAAGCGCTGACCGATGAGCTGGTCCACGCTGGGCCCGTCGGCGTCCAGCGTGCGGTGGTCCCATCCGCCGCCCGTGAGCCAGGTTGCGGTCCCTGCGCCGTGCCCGTTCCCGCGCGGCGTGAAGATCCGCTCGGGGATGACGAGCCGCTGGCGGTGACGCTCCAGGGGCGCCATGGTCTCGTTGAGCTCGCGGAGCCGGCCGTTTCGATCGACCTTTGGCTCCCAGGACCCCTCGGCGACGCCGTTGGGGAAGTACAGCCAGGCCGCTCGAACCGGGGCGGCCGGTCCGCGCGGAGCCAGCGCCTCCAGGTACGGTGCGACCACGGCGGCGCACGCCCCGCGCAGGAAGGTCCGCCGGGGGAGCGGGCGCCCCATCGGGGACCGGCCGGGCTCGAGGTGGGGGGGGGCGTCATCGGTTCTCGATCCGGGTG
>CAZEFP010000380.1:0-4136 GCA_964511565.1 uncultured Planctomycetaceae bacterium | reverse complement strand
CCGAAGCCCTCGATGATCGTCGACTTGGTCAGCGCCTCGAACTTCTCCTGCACGTCCTTCGCGATGGGCGCGGAGCCGGAGAAGCAGGACTTGACGCTGGTCATGTCCAGGTTCTCGATGCCGGGGAAGTTGTTGATGGCGTTGAAGAGCGCGGGGACGCCCGGGAAGAGCGTCACCTTGTGCTTGGTGATGGCCTTCACCAGCGCCGGGATGTCCCGCGGGTTCGGCACCAGCACCATCTTGGACCCCGACCAGATCGACCAGTTCATCCCGACCGAGAGGCCGAAGACGTGGAAGAGGGGCAGGCAGATCAGCGTGGACTCGTTGCCCGGGTCCACCTTGGGGAACCAGGCGTGGATCTGCTGGGCGTTGCAGGAGAGGTTGCGGTGCGTGAGCACGGCGCCCTTCGAGAGCCCGGTGGTGCCGCCGGTGTACTGCAGGACCGCGATGTCGTCGGGGGTGACGTCCACCGAGGGGGGCGTCGGCGGCGCGCCTTCCACGAGCGGCTTGAACTCGTGGACGTCCTTGGCCGGCTTGACCTTGGCATAGCGCTTCGGGTTCGCCCGCTTCAGCTTGAGGGGCGCCAGGAGGTTCAGGGGGAACCGCAGGTAGTCGGGGATGTGAGCGACGACGTAGGTCTTCGGCCGGAGCTTCGCTCGATTCGGCTCGAGGGTCTCCTCCCAGATGAAGTCGGCGACGATGGCGAGGTCACAGTCCGCGTCCTTCCACTGGTGCTCGATCTCCCGCAGCGTGTAGAGCGGGTTGGTCATCACGACCTCGGCCCCCGCCCTCAGCGCGCCGTGGAAGGCGATGATCGCCTGGGGGATGTTGGGCAGCTGAATCGCGACGCGCGTGCCCTTCTCCACCCCGAGCCCACGCAGCGCCGCTGCACAGCGCCGCACCTTGTCGTTGAGCTCGTTGTAGGTGAACGAACAGTTGAGGAAGGTGAGGGCTGGTCGATCGCCCCAGGTCTTCGCTGCGCGTTCGGTGTATTCGTTGAGCGTGATGTCCTCAAACGCCAGGTCAACGGGGACTCCCTCGTCGTAGTGAGCGTGCCAGGACCTTGGTTCCATGGGTTCGGGTGCCATGTGTTCGAGCATACAACCCTGGCCCCGCCGTCCGAAGCGTCTGGCTCCGTGGGGTAAATGCGAGCCCCTTGCTCCTCTCGGGGTGGCGTTCCGGGTATCCAGTGCCCAGACTGTCGCGCCGATGGCGGACCAGTCTGCAACCCGAGCCCACGACGGCGCGCCGGACGGCGCGGACCCGTGGCCGTCGAGGGACGCGTTCGACGCGCCCGCGATCGGCTCGTGGACCTACCGACTGATGATCCGTTGGGGCTGGCTCCTGATGCGGACCCACTTCCGCATCGAGATGCGGGGCGAGCATTTTCCGACGAGCGGCCCGGTGGTGATCATCCAGAACCACTCGAACGGCCTGGGAGACGCCCACTTCCCGATGTCTGCGACCCGGCGCCCCCTGCGGGTGCTCGTGAAGTACAGCCTGCTGAAGATGCCCCTGGTCGGGTACGTGCTCCGGAACATCGACGCGATCCCGATGTACCGCAAGAAGGACGGGGTCGACACGCGCCAGAACGCCTCCTCCTTCGAGGCCATCGACAACGCGCTCCTCGAGGGCGCCGTCATCGCGATCTTCCCCGAGGGAGAGAGCCTCAACTCCCACCGCCTGCGCCCGCTCAAGTCCGGCATGGCCCGGATGCTCGTGAGCGCCTATGAGGCGTCGGACAGCACGCTCAACCCGATCGTCGTTCCGATCGGGGTGACCTACGAGGACCGTGACCGCTTCCGCTCCCTCGCGAGCGCGGTCATCGGCGAGCCGTTCGAGGTGGTCCCGATCATCGAGCGGGCCGGCTCCGAGTTCCGCGTCGCCATCCGCGCGATCATGAAGGAGTCCCGTGCGCGGCTCGAGAAGCTGACGATCCAGGCGGACTCCGAGGAGGAGTGGAGCGCCGCGGTCGGACTGGAACGCATCCTGCCCCGAAGCTCGGCACCCATCGGGGTTCGCCAGATCGAGGCGCTCGAGCGGCTCCGCAAGGACACCGGTGACGGCGCGGAGCGCCGGCGAGAGATCATCGATCAGCTCGGCAACTCCCTGCGAGAGGCTCGGCTCAGCGGCGACGAGATCCTTGCGCCCGCGCCGAGCTTCCTCGGCGTCGCCCTCCCGCTCCTCGCGTTGAGCCCGCTCTTCGTCCTCTCGCTCGCGGTGTGGGGCCTCCCGATCCTCATCTCCGAGCGCGCTTCGGTCCTCGCCCCCACGCCCGACAAGGTCGTGACCGTTCGACTGCTCGGGAACTTCGTCCTCGTCCCCGCGCTGTCGGTGATCACCGCGACGATCCTCGCATTCACCCTCGGCCCCCTCGCCGGCGCGGGCTGGCTGGCGGCGACGCTGTTGAGCATCGCCACGTTCACGTGGTCCTACGACATCGCAGCTGGGGCGATCGCCCGCTGGCGCCTGCGGTCCATTGCCCGATCCTCCGGGGGAACAGAGTCTATCCAGTCGGCGCTTCGCTCGATTCGCGAAGCGTTCGCCGCCGGCTCTTGAGTTGAGCGCGCTTCGCCGGAGTGAGGCCCGCCAAGGCGGTCCTCGCGGGCTTAGACTCGGGAGGCTTCCCGCTCCTTCGCTTGCAGCTCCGACCCAAGAACCTCCGCCTCATCGCGCGCCGCTGCGAAGCGCGCCTGCCGTTCCGCTTCGGTATCGCCACCATGACGGAGGCGCCGATGCTGATCGCGGAGATCGAGGTCGACACCGAGGCCGGACCTTGCGTCGGTCGGTCGGCCGAACTCCTGGTCCCCAAGTGGTTCTCCAAGAACCCCGAGACCTCCCTCGGCGAGGACCGACGCGACCTGATCGATGCCGCGCGGCTCGCCTTCGATGAGGTCCGTACCTTCGGGTCGGTGGGCGACGGCGCGACCGCCTTCGAGCTGTGGGCGCACGCCCAGATGGCCTGCGTCGAGCGCCCTGATGTCGGAGCGTCGGACCGGCTCGTCCGTACCTTCGGCGTCTCGCTCATCGAGCGCGCCCTGATCGACGCCACCTGCACCGCCCTCTCGTCCTCCTTCTTCGACGCCCTCGCCAACGACGCCTTCGGCGTCCGCCTGGAGGCCTTCGATGAGCGCCTCGGCGGGTGGACCGCCGCCTCCCTCGGCCGCCGGTCCGAGTCGGTCCGCCTCCGTCACACCGTGGGGCTGGTGGACGCTCTGACCGACGAGGAGGTCCCCGACGAGGACCGCAGGGACGACGACCACCCCGTCTGCCTCGCCGAGGACATCGCGGCCTTCGGGCTCGACTGCTTCAAGCTGAAGGTCTCTGGGTCCGTGGAGGCGGACCTCACGCGGCTGGAGACCATCGCCTCCCTGACCCCGGAGGGCGCCCAGTTCACCCTCGACGGGAACGAGCAGTACGAGGACCCCGCGCGCCTCGCCGCCATGCTCGACGAGCTCGAGGAGCGCGGCAACGCGCCCGGGCTGCTCGCCGGGCTCCTGGCCATCGAACAGCCCGTGCACCGCGCGAACACCTTCGCCCCCGAGACCGCCGATGGGGTGGCGCGGCTCGCGGAGCGCGCGCCGGTCATCATCGACGAGGCGGACGCGGACCTCTCCGCCTACCCGCGCGCCCGCGCCCTGGGCTACGGCGGCGTGTCCATGAAGGCCTGCAAGGGCGTCTTCCGCGCGCTGCTCGCGCGCGCACGGATCGACGCGGACGGCGAGGGGATCCAGTCCGCGGAGGACCTCACCAACCTCCCGGTCCTGCCCCTCCATCAGGATCTCGCCATGGTGTCCGCCCTCGGCCTCCCCCACGTGGAGCGCAACGGCCACCACTACTTCCTGGGCCAGGCTCACCTGTCGGACGAGGAGCGCCGCCAGCTCCAGGACGCCCACCGCACGCTCTACTCCCCCAGCGGGAAGCTCGTGATCGAGGACGGGCGGCTGGACCTCTCCTCCCTCGCCGTCCACGGGTTCGGCTACCAGGGACCGATCACCACATCCCTCGGCGATCCCGTCACGGAGGTCACCGCATGAAGTTCAAGCTGCCCGGCTCGTTTCGCAGCCCCGAGGACTTCCGCGCGCGCCTCGAGGAACTCGGCCTCGCCGTGGGTCTGGACGACGCCTGCGAGGGCG
>CAZEFP010000379.1:0-4147 GCA_964511565.1 uncultured Planctomycetaceae bacterium | reverse complement strand
CGACCGCTCGGAGAGGCAGACCTCGCCCCCGACCTCGACCAGGCCCTCGCCCGGCGCGTCCGCGGGAGCCGATCGTCGCCGCTGCGGTCCGAGCATGGTGTGCTGCCCATGGGCTTCGAGACGCCGCCCCCCTCGGCCCCCTGGGTCCGCGCGGGGCTGTTCCACGGCGGCGCTCGCCCGAGCACCGGCTACGCCTTCCAGCGGATCCAGGCCTGGGCGGGGTCGTGCTCTCGCGCCCTCCTCGCTGGCGACGGGCCGCTCTCCGCGGCCCCCGACTCGGTCCTGCGCCGGGGCATGGACGCGATCTTCTTGCGTGTCCTCAGGAGCGACCCGGAGCGCGGCCCCGAGCTTCTGTCACGCCTCTTCGCTGCGGCCCCCACCCACCGTGTCATCCGCTTCCTGAGCGACCTCGGCTCCGCCGCGGACGCCTTCGCCGTGGTGAGGTCACTCCCGCCCGGCCCCTTCCTCCGTGAGGCGGGCGCGGCGCTACTTCGTCGCCCACCACGCCAGCCGCTGGGAGGTGTCGGATGAGGCACACGCTCGTCTTCTGCACCGCGGCCCTCGCGGCCGTCGTATCGAGCGCCGCGCTGGGCACCGGCTGGCCCGCCCTCGAACTGTTCGTGGTGGCCGCCGCCATCATCCTCCTCGGTGTCCCCCACGGCGCCCTGGACGTCCTCCACGCCGCCCGCAGCCTGCCGATCGATGGCCCTGCCCGCTGGCTGCTCTTCACCGCCGGCTACGTCGCGGTGGCCGCCGCCGTGGTGGGGATCTGGGTGGTGGCGCCGACGCTCTCCCTCGCCGGCTTCCTCGCCATCTCTGCGTTCCACTTCAGCGGGGACCTCGAGGGCCAGCCGCCCGTGCTCCTGCGCGCCCTCCACGGCGCCTCCCCCATCGTCTTCCCTGCGCTCCTTCACCAGGGAGAGCTCGCCCAGCTCTTCGCCATGCTGGCGCCCGAGGCCGGAGCCGAGGCCCTCGCGAGCAGCCTCGCCGCCGCCGCCCCCATCGCGCTCACCTTGCTCGGCGGCCTCCTCGCCGTCGCCGCCGCCCGGCGCCTGACCGGCCGCGCCTCGTCGGTCCCGGCCGCCGCGATCGCGGAGGCCAGTGCTGCCGCCGCGTTGACCGTCCTCGCGCCGCCTCTCACCGCCTTCGCCGTCTACTTCTGCGTCCTGCACTCGGCACGCCACGTGGTCCGCACCGGAGAGGTCTTCCAGCTCCCGGCCCGGGAGCTCGTGCGCGCCGCCGCGCTCCCGACCCTGGCCACCGCCGCCGCCGCGCCGGTCGCCTTCCACCTCCTCGAGGGCGCCCCCCTCGACGCACGCACGCTGCAGGTCGTCTTCATCGGCCTCGCGGCGCTCACCGTGCCGCACATGATGCTCATCGAGCCCCTCCGCCTGCGCGGTTGGCGCGCCTGAGCCTCGGGGGAGACGGAGCTCAGTCCGCCGGCTGGATCACGTTCTTGATCCATGCATCGAGCAGCTCAGGCCAGCGCCCCACCGGCAGGTCCGGACGGCGCATGCCGTAGCCGTGGCCTCCGCGGGCGAACACGTGCAGCTCGGCGGAGACCCCGGCGGCGCGCAGGGCCGAGTAGTAGCGCAGGGAGTTCTCGACCTTGACCCAGTCGTCCGAGGTGTGGACCAGGAAGGCCGGCGGGGTGGCCTTGGTGACTCTCAGCTCACTGGAGAAGCGCGTCACCAGCGCCTCCTCCGGGTCAGGGCCCAGCAGGTTCTTCTTCGAACCGCCGTGGGTGACGCCGGCGACCATGGAGATGACCGGATAGACGAGGACGCTGAAGTTCGGCCCCGCCTCCTCGAGCTGCACGGAGGCGCTGGCGGCCAGGTGGCCCCCGGCGGAGAAGCCCATGATCCCGACGCGCCCGGGGTCGACGCTCCAGGCCGAGGCCTGCTCCCGTACCAGGGCGAGGGCGCGGGCCGCGTCCGCCAGCGGGGCCTCATGCCCGTACACGTGTCCCGCGGGACGAGGGAGGCGGTACTTGAGCACGACCCCGACGACCCCACGCTCCGCAAACCAACGCGCCACGTCGTGCCCCTCCTTGTCCAGAGCGAGCAGTCCGTAGCCGCCCCCCGGGCAGATCACGACCGCGGGTCGTGGATCGCCCGTTCGGGCCGGAAGGTAGGCGGTGATCGTCGGCCGGTGAACCCCGGAGACGTGCCGATCGCCTCCCCCCTCGCGGTCCCTGACGACCTCGGCCGGCGGATCCGCCGGGGCTCCGGGGACGCCCTCCGGCCAGAGCTCGAGGACCACCGGCGCGGGGCCTTCCTCCCGGGCCGCCGCGGCCCCAGCCGATTCGTCGAGGGGCGCGGCGGGGATCAGCATCAGCGCAAGGGGGAGGAGCAGCGTCATGGTGGGGAGCTCGGTGGTCGGGGTGGAGCAGAGGAGGGCCCCCACCCTATGCGATCGTCGCGCCGGTCCGCTCCGGGCCGCCACCACGGCGCGCTCCGTCCCCGATCCAGGCCCGATCCGGCCCCGCCGTCCCGCGGCATGCCCCCCACGCCCCGGGCCTGAGCGCTCGACCCTGACGCTACTTCAGGATGAGGTCGATCAGCTCTCCCACGGTCCGGTGCTGCTCGATGGGATGACGCAAAGGCTGGTCGAGGTGAACCTCGTAGGTGTTCCGCCGCCCCTCCCGGCGACGCTCCACCAGGCCCTCCTGCTCGAGGTCGGAGAGGATGTTGGTGACCGCCCGCTCCGTGATCCCAGTCCGCGCGGCGATCTCGCGGATGAGGATGGCGGGGTCCTGTGCCAGGGTCACGAGCACGTGAGCGTGATTGCTCAGGAACGTCCAGCGATGCCCGCTGCCCGCCCCAACGGTCTCCCCACGGGGGTCCGGTCCAGCGTTGATGTCCTTGGGTGTCATGCGAATTCGAGTTCCGGCATTGAACTTCTGTTTTCTAGAGCCACACTCGGTCCAACGCAAGCCCCGAAGCTGCCCTGATTCCATGAAGTCTGAAAGCTCGTTCGACCTTCGCCGCGACATCCCTGCCAGCCTCGTTGTCTTCTTCGTCGCCGTCCCGCTCTGCCTGGGCATCGCGCTGGCGAGCCTCCCGAGCGAGGTGTTCCCCGACGGCGTGCCGCTCGCCTCGGGCCTGATCGCCGGCATCATCGGCGGCCTGGTGGTGGGCGCCATCAGCGGGTCACCGCTCGGCGTCTCCGGCCCGGCGGCGGGCCTGGCGGTCATCGTCTACACGGCGATCGAGGACCTCGGCAGCTTCGAGGTCTTCCTCGTCGCGGTGGTGATCGCGGGGGCGCTCCAGATCCTCCTCGGGCTCCTGCGCGCGGGCGTGATCGCGTACTTCTTCCCCGCGGCCGTGATCAAGGGGATGCTCGCGGGCATCGGCATCATCATCGTGCTGAAGCAGATCCCCCACGCGCTCGGCCACGACACGGACCCGGAGGGCAGCGTCACCTTCGCGCAGCCGGACGGGGAGAACACGATGAGCTCGCTCCAGGCGATGCTCGGTGACTTCACCGCCGGGGCGATCGTGGTGTCCGTCTCCTGCCTGGCGATCCTGATCCTCTGGGAGCGCGTGCTCGCGCCGCGCGCCCGCATCTTCAAGCTCATCCAGGGGCCGCTGGTGGCCGTCGCCTTCGGCATCGGCTATCAGCTGATCACCTCGAGGGTCGCGACCGACTGGGCGCTCAAGGGGGACCACCTCGTGAACGTCCCCGTGTCGGGCGGCTTCAGCGGGCTCACGAAGCTGATGACCTACCCGGACTTCTCCCAGATCGCGAACCCCGCCGTCTGGGTCACGGGGATCACGATCGCCGTGGTCGCGAGCCTCGAGACGCTGCTCTGCGTGGAGGCCACGGACAAGCTGGACCCCGAGAAACGGGTCACCCCCACCAACCGGGAGCTCGTGGCCCAGGGCGTCGGCAACGCGGCCGCCGGGCTGATCGGGGGCCTGCCCGTCACGCAGGTCATCGTCCGGAGCTCGGCCAACATCCAGTCCGGGGGCAACAGCAAGCTCTCCGCGATCCTGCACGGTGGGTTCCTGCTCATCGCGGTCGCCCTCTTCCCCCAAATCCTCAACCTGGTGCCCCTCGCGGCCCTGGCGGCCATCCTGCTGGTGGTCGGCTACAAGCTGGCCCGCCCCGTCCTGTTCCAGCAGATGTGGAGCAAGGGTCTGGG
>CAZEFP010000378.1:0-4153 GCA_964511565.1 uncultured Planctomycetaceae bacterium | reverse complement strand
TCGAGGCCGACTTCTGCTTCATCACCCCCGGTGAGATCGGGGATCTGGTGTGGTGCGACCTGGACAATGACGGCGTCTTCGACGTCGGCGAACCCGGCCTCGCCAACGCCACGGTCGAACTCACCTGCGCCGGCGGAGACGGCCTCATCGGGACGGCGGACGACATCATCGACTCGACGGTGACCGACGCCAACGGCCTCTACCTCTTCACCGGGATCCCGGCTGGGCTGTGCTTGGTGTCGGTCGACTCCGCCACCATCCCCGCAGGCAAGGTGCCCGGCATCTGCCCCACCGAATACACCATCAACCTGCCCGTCGGCGGGGCCTTCCTGGACGCGGACTTCTGCTTCATCACCCCCGGTGAGGTCGGCGACTTCGTCTGGTGCGACGAGAACAACAACGGCCTCCAGGACCCCGGAGAGCCGGGGATCGCCGGCGTCTCCATCGAGCTTCGCTGCGCTGGACCGGACGGCGCCCTCGATACCGCTGACGACGTCGTGGCGAGCACGGTCACCAACGCCTTCGGCCTGTACCTCTTCACCGACGTCTACCCCGACACGTGCGTCGCCCGGGTTGACCCCGCGACGGCGCCCTCGGACAAGGAGGTCGGCGTGTGCCCGATCGAGGTCTCTTTCACCCTCGCTCCCTCCCAGTCCTTCCTCGACGCGGACTTCTGCTTCCGTAGCCGTCCGGCGGCGTTGGGAGACTTCGTCTGGTGCGACCTCGACAACGACGGACTCCAGGACCCGGGCGAGCCTGGGATCGAGGGGGCCCTCGTCGAGCTCCGCTGCGCGGGGATCGACAACATCCTGAACACCGCCGACGACCTCGTCGACTCCACGTCCACCGATGCCGCCGGGGCCTACCTCTTCGACCCGGTGCCTCCCGGCCTCTGCCTGGTCCAGGTCCAACCCTCGAGCGTCGCCGACAAGGTGCCGGGGATCTGCCCGACGGAGGTCATCCTCGTCCTCCAGCCCGGACAGTCCTTCCTCGACGCGGACTTCTGCTTCATCGAGCCCCCGGTCGGGAGCATCGGCGACTTCGTGTGGTGCGACGAGAACGACGACGGCATTCAAGATCCGGGAGAGCCTGGGATTGGGGGCGTGCGGGTCAACCTGCGCTGCGCCGGGCCGGACACGATCCTGAACACCCCTGACGACGTCCTCGACTCCACCCTGACAGGGCCCTCCGGCATGTACCTCTTCGAGGACGTCCCCGCGGGCCGATGCATCGCGAGCGTCGACCCGAGCAGCGCGCCGACGCCCAAGGTCCCGGGCACCAGCTGCCCGCTCGCCTACGAGATCGACCTCGCCCCCGGCGACGCCTTCCTCCAGGCTGACTTCTGCTTCGTGGATCCGCCTGCTCGCCTCGGTGACACGGTCTTCTGCGACCTCGACAACGACGGCTTCCAGGACGTGGGCGAGCCGGGAATCGCTGGCGTCCGCGTCGACCTCAGGTGCGCCGGACCCGATGACGTCCTCGGGACCGCAGACGACCTCCTGGACAGCCAGACGACGGACGGGAACGGGCAATACCTCTTCGTCGATCTCGCCGCGGATCAGTGCGAGGTCACGGTCGATGTGAACACCGCGCTCCCGAAGATCCCAGGAATCTGCCCGACGGCCGTCGTGGTCAACCTGCAGCCTGGAGACGAGTACCTGGACGCGGACTTCTGCTTCGTCGAGCTCAGCGCCGTCGGGGACTTCGTCTGGTGCGACATCGACGATGACGGGGTCCAGGACCCGAATGAGCCCGGCGTCCCCGGGATCACCATCGAGCTGCTCTGCGCCGGCCCGGATCAGATTCTCGGCACGCCGGACGACATCGGCGATCAGATGGTCACGGACGCCAACGGGTTCTACCTGTTCTCCGACCTGCTCCCTGGTCCGTGCGTCGTGACCATGGACCAGGCGACGATCCCCGCCACCAAGGAGCTTGGCGTCTGCCCGCCCCAGGTGACCGTCGCCCTCCAGCCGGGTCAGTCCTACCTCGACGCGGACTTCTGCATCCGGTACCAGCAGGGCGGCGACTGCTGCGCGGACGGCCGCCCGCGGTCGATCACGCTGCTGTACACCGGACGTGACTGCTCCGCCACCGTCACGACCCAGCCCAGCGACAAGTGGAGCTGCGCAGGCGACCCTGGCTTCGCCCAGACGGTCTTCGTCCGCTCCAGTGATGACGATGACCCGTTCGAGACGGACGCCGATGTCTGGTTCGAAGGCGCGGTGACGCTCAACTCGGAGTTCGTCATCGACACCGCGAACGCGGGCGAGGACCGGTTCGACTCCCGCACCTACGTGCACGTCTTCGACCCGACAGGGACGGTCGTGCTCCAGAGCGTGGAGTTCCACACCTCGTGCTCCCAGCCGCTCTGCGTCGGCGACCAGTACGGCAGCATGCGGATCGTCTCCTGCATCGGCGAGAACACGCCCATCCCCGGGGACTGCTGCGCCAACGGGCGCCCCGCGTCGCTGACCTTCATCTACACGGGTGAGAGCTGCGCCGCGACGTCACACTTCCAAGACCCCGGCAAGGTGGAGTGCTCCGGCGACCCGGCCTCGGCGCAGACCGTCTACATCTTCGCCAAGGACGACGATCACGCGTTCCACTCCCACGGCAAGGTCTGGTTCCAGGGAATCGTGAACCTCAACGAGCCGTTCGTGCTCAGCGCCCAGAACGCCGGCGAGGATCGCCTGGAGAACGAGACGTTCATCCACATCTTCGATCCGACCGGCGCGACGCTGCTGCAGACCGTGGAATTCCACACGTCTTGCTCCCAGCCGCTCGCGGTCGGGAACCAGTTTGGCGCCAGCCTGCTGGTGGATTGCACGGGGGAGAACGAGCCCGTCCCTGGCGACTGCTGCGCGTTCGGCAAGCCCAGGCAGCTGACCTTCACCTACACCGGCGAGAGCTGTGCTGCCACGAGCACGACCCAAGATCCGGGCAAGGTGGAATGCTCTGGTGACCCCGCGGGGCGTCAGACGGTCTGGATCGTCGCGAAGGACGACGACGACTTCCAACAGAGCAGCGGGCACCTCTGGTTCGAGGGACCGGTCACGCTCGGCGAGGACTTCGTGCTCGACGCGGCCAACGCGGGTGAGAACCGACTGAAGAACGAGACCTTCATCGCGATCTTCGACGTGCAAGGAGGCACGATCCTCCAGGAGCTGGAGTTCCACACTTCCTGCTCACAGCCCCTCTTCGTCGGCAACCAGTTCGGCGCCTGCCTGCTGATCGATTGCCTGGGCGAGAACGAGTGAGCTGAGCTCGGTGTTGACCGGGGCTCGGGCCCAGGCCTCCAACGCGACGCTGGGTGACGTCCGACCTGCAGGGTGGGCGTCTCTCAGCGTCCTCTCATTCCATTGCCCAGAGGCTCCCTGGTCGGAGCGGAGGTAGTAGGGGCTGCGCTACCGGCGGTGGGGCCGCGGCTCAAAGTAAGCCTCAGGAGAGGTTTCCCCGGCGACGACGATCCGCTGAGACAGCGCGGCGCCAGACTCGGAACAGGGAATTCGCCGGCCGAACGCCTGATTCCACCCGGTCAGGCGAACAAATCCGGACATCGGTTGATCAAAGAAAGGGCCCAGCGCGAACGCCGCTGCGACCCGACTCCTCCCCATCTTCCCATCCACCAGGCAGCCCCATGATCTCGCGCACCCTCTCCACTGCTGCAATCCTCGTCCTCGCCTCCCCGGCCCTCGCCCAGGGCCAAGGCCCGTCGATCCCGGCCACCCCCAGCATCGCCAACGCCGTCCCCGGCCCCTTCGGTTTCGTGCGCTGCCTGACGCCTGACCTCGACCCCAGCCAGTCGATGTTCCTGCCGCCCTCGGACTGCAGCGCGAACAGCACCAACCCCACGAGCGCCTACTCGCCGGCGAACCTGGACGAGATCGTGATCCCGGTGGTGTTCCACGTGATCCGCGACAACAACGGCGGCGGCAACGTGCCGAACTCCCGGGTCATCAGCCAGGTCGAGATCTTCAACGAGGACTTCCGCGCCCTCGCCGGCACGCCGGGCGCTCCGGGCGTCGACACCAAGGTGAGCTTCGTCCTCGCGACCACCGACCCCCAGGGCCAGGCGTCCACTGGGATCATCCGGTACGACAACTCGAGCTGGTTCAACGACAGCGGGAGCTACTGGAACAGCATCGCCTGG
>CAZEFP010000377.1:0-4158 GCA_964511565.1 uncultured Planctomycetaceae bacterium | reverse complement strand
GCGAGCTGCAGGGCGAGAAGAACTGGTGGCGGCTCCCGCTCATGGCCGACGCGCGGAAGGTGACCTCGGTCATCATCGACCCCGAGCGCCTCTGGTTCCTCGACCGTGACATGTCCGACAACCAGTGGTTCGCCGAGAGGGACAAGCTCGCGCCCTCCAGATGGGGCGAACGCGCGGCCGCGCGTGCGGCGAGCGTGCTCCAGTGGTTCATGGCGGTGGGGGGCTGATCCGATGCCGAACTACGACGAGAACATCGACCACGACAACCACAGCCGGCCGGACTGGAGGCTGTTCCTACGGGGCTTCAAGGCGGCGTTCTTCCGCACCAAGCTCTGGGTCTGCACCTGGCTCTTCCTGCTGCTGCTCAGCCTCGTCCCGGCCTTCCAGACCGCGTCGTTCTTCCAGAACACGGTGGGCAGCCGATACCCGTCCGCCGAGCTCGCGAAGGACCTGCACTCGAGCATGGGGGCGCCCTCCATGGGCCTCGACGCCGTGTTCCGCCAGGACCACGCCGAGGGTCTGGCGCAGCTGAACTCGAGCGTCGCCAGCGGCGGCGCCGTCCTCGCGCTCATCGCGCTCCTGTTCGGCGTCTTCGCCGCCGGCGGATGGCTCCAGGTCACCTTCGAGCAGCCCGAGCGGCAGACGCTCCGCCGCTTCGGGTTCGGCGGGGCACGCTACTTCGGGCGAATGCTGCGCGTCGCGCTCCTGACCCTCGCCGCGCTCGCCCTGGTGAACTGGATGTTCTACGGCGACCCGTGGAAGCGGCTGGTGTACGGGTTCATCAACGGGATCCCCGAGAGTGACTGGGGCCGACTCGAGACCCTGGAGTCCGAGCAAACGGTCGTGCAGCTCGGCTGGATCCAGGACGGCCTCGCGGCGATCGGGTTCGTGAAGGTCATGGCATGGGCCATCTACACGCGCACACGGCTCGTCCTCCGGGACAGCCGTTCCGTCGTGATCGCTGCCCTCGCAACCTGGTGGACCATGGTCAAGCACCCGGTCCAGACGATGCGCCCGCTCGCTCTGCTCCTCCTCCTCGAGGCCGTGTTCGTCGTCGGGGTCCTCGGCTGGTGGCACGGACGGCTCGAGGCGGGCTTCGAGGTGGAGCCGACGTACTGGCGCCTCGCTGCCATCGGCGGCGTGGGACAGCTGGCCATCATCTGGCGGCAGATCACGCGCGGGGCGTACTACCACTGCGCGGGGCGCGTCAGCCAGGCGCTGATCGTTCCCACGGATGCCCACCCCGATCCCTGGTCAGGGACCATCGGCGGTCCCGGAGGACCTCAGTACCCCGTCAACGACGACGGGTACCACGTCTCCGTCTGAGGGCCGGCCGCGCGGGCGCGGCGGGGCGCCTCCTCAGGAGTCCTCCCGGTCGCCCGCGTAGGCAGGCTCCGGCTCGGTGGGGACCGGGGCGGCCACGCTCCGCCGCCAGCGCACGAGGTCCGCGTACATCCCCGCGGCCCGTTCGGGCTCTGCGCTGGAGAGGTCCGCGCGCTCGAGGGGGTCGGCCTCGAGGTCGTAGAGTTCGAGCCGCGGCGCGGCTGAGGAGCCGGGGTGGAAGAACTCGACCAGCTTCCAGCGTCCGGCGCGGAGGGCGCCGCCGGGGGTCGTCCGGAAGTGCTGGAAGCGGTCACTCTTGCCCTGCAAGTAGCACGGGAAGTGCCAGAAGAGGGGGCGATCGGGGAGCGCGGCTCCGCCGGTCAGGAGGGCGGAGAGGTCCATGCCGTCGAGGGTGGTCCCCTCCCGTGGGGTCGTGTCCGCGAGCGAGAGCAGCGTGGGGAGCAGGTCCACGTGGTGGACCGGCACGTCACTGACGCGGGGCTCCACCCGTCCGGGCCAGCGCACGATCCACGGGACGCGGACGCCTCCTTCATCGAGGGTGCCCTTGTACCCGCGAAGGATCTCCTGGTTCGTCACGGGCATGTGCCCGCCGTTGTCGGAGGTGAAGATCACCAGGGTGTCTTCCGTCAGGTCCGCCTCGTCGAGGGCGGTCAGGAGGCGCCCGACCTCGTGGTCCAGCGCCTCGACCATGGCCGCGTACTTGGCGCTCTTCGCGCCGGCGGCGCGCCGCTCCTCGACCCGCTCGGCTGGCGCCTGAAGGGGGGTGTGGACCGAGTAGTACGCGAGGTGCATGAGGAACGGCCGCTTCAGCTCCCCGACCAGCCCGATCGCCTCGTCCGTGAGCCTCGTGGTCAGGTACTCGCCCTCGTCACCGTCCTCGAGGTCGGCGTTCTTGTAGGGGGAGAAGTAGGACTTCGGGTGCCCTGCCTTGTTGCCCGCGACGTTGACGTCATAGCCCTGGGCGGTGGGGTCTGGCCCGAGGTGCCACTTGCCCAGGTGCGCGGAGGAGTATCCTGCGGCGCCGAGGTGCTCGGCCAGCGTGAGCTCCTCATCGGCCAGCACCGTGGTGTTCGGCACCGGGACCAACTCCCGCTGATGGGGCTTGCCGCGGGCGGCGGTGCCGACCGTGTAGATCCCGTGTCGGGGGGTCAAGCGGCCCGTCTGCAGGCTC
The DNA here is from genome assembly GCA_964511565.1 of uncultured Planctomycetaceae bacterium. Taxonomy (GTDB): domain Bacteria; phylum Planctomycetota; class UBA1135; order UBA1135; genus Saltatorellus. The sequence goes on along the minus strand of CAZEFP010000377.1, from coordinate 1,643 downwards.
GCCCGGCTCGGCGCGCAGTTGGGCGCGGCGGAGTACCCCTGGGTCAACACGAGGCCCTCGGCCGCGAGCCGCGAGATGTGGGGGGTCCGGTGCTTCTCTCGGCCGCCGATCCCCGCGAGGTCCGCGCCCAGATCCCCGTATCCGAGGTCATCCACGAGGATGATCAGGAAGTTGGGCGGGGTGGACTCAGGCTCCGCCTCGGGGGCCGGGACGGTCTGAGGGGCACAGGCGAGGCTGAGCAGGAGCTGGGGAAACATCACCGCTCCATCCTAGGCAGCGGCCGGGGATGCGGCTCCATCAGCCGAGGGTTCGTGCCACGTACTCGCTGAGGGCGCTCGCGATCTCCTCGCTCTGCCAGAGCGCGAGGGCCTCGTCACGGGCGGCGAGGTCGAGGCCAGGCCCGCGGAGGACCTCCCGGGTCTTTTGCTTCGTGAACGCGAAGCTCGAGGGCGGGATCGCCGCGAGGCGGCGTGCGGTCTCGATGGCCCGCTGCTCCAGCTCCTCGGCCTCCACGAGCTCATCGAGGAAGCCGAGCTCCAGGGCGTCCTCCATGCTGTACACCGCCGCGTCATAGAGGGCCCGCTGGAGGTTGCGGGGGCCGACGGAGAAGCGGACGAGCTCGACGGCGAGGGGCGGGAATGGCACCCCCACGGCCAGCTCAGGGACGCCCACGCGCCCCTTGCCGCGCGCGCCGAGGCGGCGGTCCCCGCAGCAGGCCACCAGACAACCGCCCGCGATGGCGTGGCCGTTGCACGCCGTCACCAGGGGTCGATCACAGAACAGGAGTCGTGAGATGGCCCGGTCGAGGGCGGGCAGGAAGGCGTCGATGTAGTCGGCGCCGCCGTCCACGAGGCGCTTCAGGTCGACGCCCGCCGAGAAGATGCTCCCGGTGCCCGTGAGGACACAGGCCCGCGCATCTCCGGCCTCGAACTCGTCCATGGCCTTGCAGAGTTCGTCCAGGAGCTCGAGGTCCAGGGCGCTCGCCTTGCCGTGGGCGAGCCGGAGCAGGAGCACATCACCGTGGTCTTCTCGTTCGATCATGCCCCAGAGCCTAGCCAGCGCGCTCGGGCGTGCTTCGATCCGATTGCCACGGGTCCCGGATCCGGGTTTCTCCGCGGTTCTCGACGGAAAGGGATGGAGTTCTGGAGCAACCCCGCCGAGAGTCCCTGCACAGGGCTCAGTCCCTGACGCCGCCGAGGCCGCCCAGATCGGGCGCGCCAGCGCGGTTCATGTCATCGGGCCGCGCAGAACAAGCGGTCCTCGGCGCTCGACAGGATTAGCGGTCCGGACCCCTTCGAGGTTCGACTCGCATCGCGCCGCTCCAAACCACCGCTTCCTCCCGCGCTGTCGTTGGGATCAGCACACGCGCCGCCAGATCGGCGGGCGCGTCCCCACGAATACCATGACGAAGGACTCCCACAGTCCGCGCCGTCGACGTCGTTCACGTCGCGGCGGCCGCCCCACGAATCAACAGAGCCCGTCCCAGGACGAACGCCCTCCCCGCTCGGATGAGCCCCGGCGGGACGCCGGCGCGTCCGAACACAGCCCCCAGCCGTCCGGCGGCAGCAAGCGCGACGAGTTCAAGACCTTCGGTCTGGACGCGCAGGTGCTGCGAGGGATCCAGGAGCTGGGTTTCACCGAGG
>CAZEFP010000376.1:0-4169 GCA_964511565.1 uncultured Planctomycetaceae bacterium | reverse complement strand
AGAGTGCGTTCCCCGAGAGCGAGAAGCCCACGCCCACGTGGAGGGCGTCCGGGTGGAGCACCCTCCCGGCGGCGACGGAGGCCCACAGGTCGGGGGCGCTCCCGGAGTGATAGATGCCACGGGCCAGCCCCTCGCCGGCGCCCTGCCCCCGGTGATTGAAGGCGATCACCGCGGCGCCGTCCCGGCGCAGCGCCTCGGCGCAGAGGCGAACGTAGTTGGAGTCGCTGGACCCGGTGAGGCCGTGGAACAGGTGGACGACGACCCCGTCCAGGGGCCTCCCCGTCGGACCCGATGCCGGCGGTGCATCGAAGACCACCAGTCGATCCCCGCACTCCAGGGGGACCTCTCGCCGCGTGGCCACGCTTCCCTTCAGCTCCTCTCCAGGCGTGGGCAGGAGGAACCCGAGCAGGGTCTGCGCCTGGCCTCCACGGGCCCAGATCGGGGGCTCACAGGGGGGCTGGAAGCGGCGGATCATGGGCGCTGGGCCGGGGCGGACCGGCGAGGTCGGCATTCCACCACAGCGCCGCGCCCGGCGTGAAGGGCTCCCCCGAATGCCCCGGCGCGCACGCGCGGCCGCGAGCAGGATCAACCCCTCAGCGGGGACCGTGCTGCGGGGGCGAGGGCAGCCCCCCTCCGGGGAAGCTCCGCTCCCAGGGGTCGGTGCTCACACCGCCCGGGCCCTCCACCGGGGCGATCGGCACGATCGGCGCGGTCAACGCCTCCGCCGTCAGGCCCGCCCGTGACACGTGGGCCGGCGCCCCCGGGCTGTCGACGGCGCGCACCACCTTCCAGTCCGAGAGGTTCACCTCGAAGATCTGATCGCTGCGCTCCGCGGTGATCCAGGCTCGGGTCCCCGAAGGGTCGACGGCGACACAGCTGGGCAAGGCGCTGCGGCCGAAGGCGACGGGCTCGGCGACCGGGCGCTCCTTGGCCCGCTCCTCGGACACCCGGGGGACCCGGATCAGTGCGCGCACCCGAAGCGAGCGGGCGTCGATGACCGAGACGTTCCCGTCCTGGTAGTTCACCACCAGAGCGTTCTTACCGTCAGGCGTGAAGGCAAGGTCGACCGGCATGGCACCACACGGGAACTCCATGCGCTCCTCGAGTTGCTCGCAGTCGATGATGCTGATGGTGTTGGTCCCCGAGTTGGTCGCCCAGAGCTCGGTCCGTGTGGGGTGCAGTGCGATCCCGGTCGCGCCGCCGCCCGCGTCCATGCGCTTCATGACGGTCATCTTCGCGAGGTTGACCGCGTAGATGACGCCGTCGCTGCGGCTCGTCACAAACGCGACCTTCCCATCGTGCCCGAGCACGATATCGTCCGCCCCAGGCCGTCCGAACTCGGCGACGCCGGTCACCTTCTTCTTGAGGAGGTCGACCTGCAGCAGCGCGCCCTCGGCGGCGCAGCTCACGAGGACCCGCGCCTCTCCGGGGAGGAACACCACGTCGTCGGGACGGTGGTAGCTGCGGACCACCGACGAGCCGTCGGCCTTCTTGGTCGTGACGGTGAGGGGAATGGTCCGCACGATCGCCGCCGCGTGGAGATCCACGACGCAGATGGAGTTACCCGAGAGAGCGCGGCCGCGGAGGGTGACCACCGCCGTCCGGCCATCGCTCGACACGGCCGCCGCCGTGGGGCCGTTGCCCACGCGGAAGAAGGCCCGCCGCTCTCCAGTGTCCGGGTCGAAGAGCGCGATCGCATCCTCGGCCGCGCTGACCACGACCAGCGAGACGTCCACCTCCTGGGTCACCTCGGGCGGCGCCTGCAGGGGCGGGGCGACGAGGAGGAGCGCGGCGGCTCTGCGAAAGAGCCTTGAGAGCGAGGTCAGCTTGAGGGGGTCCATCCTGGGAGTGATCGACCCACAGGGCGTCGGCACCTGAGCCTGGGGTCCCCCCTTTCCTGGGATGAGACCCTCGCTCGGCCTCACGCCTCGGCGGGCATGGAGCCCCCAAGGAGCCGGTCGAGCCCGGCCCCGAGGTCCGCCCTGGCACGGTCGGCGAAGGCCTCCCAGGTCGAGGGAGTCCAGAGCCGGATCTCCTCGAAGCCTCCCACCAGGACCACCTCCCTCGAAGCGGGGACGCGGCGGTCCACACCCACGAGGCCAAGGAGAGCGTCGGGGACGCGGATTCGCCCCTGGCGATCGCACTTCACGGGCGCGCTGTGGGCGGCGATGGTCAGCAGGGTCGCCCGCGCTTGCTGGTCCCTCGGGGCCTCCGCGACCAGCGTCCGCGCCCACTGATCCCACCGCTCGCGCTCGCGGAGGCAGACGCTCCCGTCTCCCTCCAGCGTGGCCACGAAGCGAAACTCGGGCTGACGCAGGCTCAGCTCATCCCTCAGGGGGGCCGGCAGCTGGATGCGACCCTCGGCGTCGATGGTCGCGCTGTGGGTGCCTAGGAAGAGGGAGCTGGACATGGGCAGGTCGGGCAGTCAGGCCATCCCAACTCCGCACCGCATTCCCCGCAAGGGGCTTCATTCCCTGATTACTTTCCCATTCTCACCCCAATACTCCACCAGTTCTCCACATTGACCCCACGCCTCCCCCAAATCCCCACCAATCCAGATCATCCGCCCCCTCGGCTCTCCAGGGCCGATCCACCCCGCGCCTCACCATGGCCGCGCCCCTCCGTCCCCGGGTTCTCCACGCGGCCCGCGGTGACCTGACCACCCCCCACCGGGACCGACCCGCTCGAGCGCGCACGGGACCGTTGCCCGGCCCGTTGCCCGACTTGCCGTCAAAATTTAAACGCATGGTAGAGTCGCGGCCCCATGCCGATTCGCCCCCGCTCCACACAGCCCACCGTCCAGCCCGTCGAACATGTCTTCCCCGACTGGGGGGTCGACGTCTTCGAGAGTCATCATGCCGCAGGTTGGAGGATGCCTCCCGCCGCCCACGACTTCCTCAAGATCGTGCTCGTGCACGACGGGATGGGCACCCTCAGGTGCGGTCCCGATGCGACCGAATGCCGCCGAGGCGATGCCCTCGTGATCCCGGCCGGCCGCTCCCACGAGATCTGTGACTCCGACTCGGAGCCGCTGTCGCTCTACGTCGTCAGCGTCCGCAGCCGCGTCCTCGAGCTGGCGTGCTTCGACCCCGCCGTGCTCGCCTCTGGCGTGGTGCACCTCGACCCGCACACCGCCGAGAAGGTGGAGCGCAGCATGCGACGGCTCCTCTTCGAGCAGACCCTCGACATGCCCACCACGGGTGCTCAGATGATCGCGCTCGCCCTGCGCCTCATCGCGGACCTCGCCCGCACGGGCGATGCCGAGGCCAGCGGCCCCGGGGCAAGTCAGCGCACCATCCGCGGCGCGGACAGCGTCGAGCGTATGCGCAGCTACGTGGAGGACCTTTCGGAGAACTTCTTCGAGGCCACCAACCTCGACGCCGCGGCCTCGACGCTTGGCCTCTCCCGCCGCCGCTTCACCCAGCTCTTCCGCGAGGTGACCGGGACGTCCTGGCTCGCGCACGTGCGCAAGCTTCGGATCGACCACGCCAAGAAGCTGCTGGAGTCCACGAGCCGGACCGTCCTCTCCGTCGCCTTCGAGTGCGGCTTCGAGGACCTCTCGACCTTCTACCGCGCCTTCAAGCGCGAGGTCGGGGTCAGCCCCAACCAGTGGCGCCAGTCCTGAGCCCATGCGGCTCGGCCTGCGCGCCCTCGCGGCGCTGGCGCTGACTCCGCTGGCGTGGCCGCAGTCGATCTCCTCGGCAGTGAACGAGGCGATCGACCGCGGCGCCGTGCGCCTGATGCAGCTGCAGCAGGGCAACGGCTCCTGGTCGAACTCCGGCTACCACGGTGCGTACCCGATGGGCGCAACGGCGTTCACGGCCTACACCCTGCGCAAGTCCGGCCTCCCCGCCGGACACGACTCCATCAAGCGGGCACTCTCGTTCCTGTCGGACAAGCGCCCGCAGAAGGTGTACTGCGCGGCGTCGATGCTGATGTTCCTGGACTCCCTCGGGGGCACCGGGCATCAGCGCGAGATCCATCGGCTGGCGGACTGGCTGGAGGAGGCCACTGATCCGAGCACCTACCTCTGGGCCTACCCCGCAGGCCAGGTGGACCTCTCCAACTCACAGTTCGCCGCGCTGGGCCTGTGGGCCGCCGCGAACCACGACTACCAGGTCGGGGCGCACACCTGGATGCGGATCATCGACTCCCTGCGCCAGCGCCAG
>CAZEFP010000375.1:0-4189 GCA_964511565.1 uncultured Planctomycetaceae bacterium | reverse complement strand
GCAGCAGGCCCTCAAGGAGGAGGGCGGTGCCGAAGCGGTCGGCCACTTCGGCCGTGCCGGGCCGGAGGCTGATGTAGTCGGGGTTCGGGCTCGCGGCGCTGATCTCGGTGAGGTCCCGCTCGGACCAGGCCAGCACGACGCTCCGGCGGGAACGGCCCAGCTTGCGGCCCGCGCGGCGGCCCGCCAGGTCCTGCCGCAGGTCCGCGTTGGGCTCGAGCTCGATGACACGACCACGCGCTGGCTTCCAGCCGAAGAAGACCACGGCACCGATGAGGCACACGCCCACCTTGAAGTAGCCCTCGTAGGTGGACTGGCTGGGAATGTGGAGCGCGTAGCGGTCGTAGATCGTGGTGTTCTCGTGGAGCAGCACTGTGGCCGAGGGATGCCAAAGCTCGCAGGTCGTCGTCGCTCCCGCCGGCGCTCCCCCCTCGAAGCGGAACACCGGGCGCTTGGTGGCCTGGTCGGTCCAGGTTCCCTCGCTGTTCCAGATGATCTTCCGGATGTCGCCGCCGCTGAACTTGACGTAACCCCCGACGAACTCGCCGTATTGGATGTAGCGCTCGGAGCTGGACAAGCCCGTGTTCACGATGACGGTGTCGCCGGTGACCGTGCAGGGCAGGCCCGGCCCCAGCTTCGTGCTGAGCGCGGCCAGGGTCACCCAGGCGGCCCCGTTCCAGCCGAGGAGCTCGGCGTCCGCGAAGTTGATGCCGCCCAGGAACATGCCGATGGACGTGCTGCCCAGGGTGGCGTCCAGGGTCGCGTCCCAGGCGTAGGTGGTCGCCCCCGTGCCCACCGTCCGGGTGCCGGTCCAGGGCGTGGCGCTGTTGCGCCAGTCGATGTTGGCCACGGGGTGATCGAAGCGGGGCTCGATCTTGAACGTGTCGCCCCTGTAGGCGGGCCCGCTGGTGGCCCGGACGAAAAGCCCGCCGTTGACGTAGAGCTTGAAGGGCGGGACCGGCAGGGGGGCGCCGTAGAGGATGTAGGGGTCGTCCCCGAGTACGTCCTGGGCCAGGTCGTCGAAGTAGTCGCCGGTGTTGCCCGAGCCGGTGTCCGCCACCCAGGCGAAGAACGACCAGGTGCTGTTTGCGCTGTTGGCGTGGTAGCCCCACTTGATGCTGTTCGTGGCGGACGCGCCGCCGGTGAGCGTGCCGCTGATAAGCGTCTCCCAGACGTCGTTGTCCGGGCTGCGGCGGTACAGCGTCACGTTCTTCGTGCCCGGGGCGTTGTCCTGGCGCAGGGCGAGCTTGAAGACGTGGTGGTTGGCCATGCCGCCCGAGGGGCTGGCCGTTCCGACGGCAGCGGCGGCGTGGTTGTCGTAGATGCGAACCTGGGTACCGCTGAAACGCACCTCAATGTCCAGGGTGTCGAGGATGATGGCCAGGCCGACGTCGAGGCTGGAGACGCTGCCGCCGCTGCCCAGCTCGAGCGCGAAGAAGCATTCCAGGCCGTCCGTAACGGCCGCGGTCGGCGCCACGTCGTAGACGCTGGGGCTGGTGTGCAGGTTGAGCCCCAGCACGCCGCCGCTGGGCGTCCGCGTGGTTCCGGTAAGGTTGAAGCCGAAGTCCTCTGGCTTGTCGCTCGGGAACCACACCCCGGCCTCGGGGGAGCTCACCGAGCCGAAGCCGCGGTTGACCGTGGGGTCGGTGCCCAGCACCCGGGGCTGACACAGGGTGTTCCAGCCTCCGCACTCCATCCACCACATCTTGTGGTCGGTCAGCGGCAGCGCGCCGCCGTTGCTGGCGGTCTGGCCGATGATCCAGACGGCCCGGCCCTTCGCCACCGTGATGTCCCAGACAAAGGTGTTTGTGCTCTCGTTGTGGTTGAACACCGGCTCGACGATGGCCCAGCTAACGCCACCGTCCCGGCTGTAGTAGAGCTCGACGCCGTCGCTGTCGTCGAAGGTGCAGTAGAGCCAGCCGCCCGGGTCGGAGTAGGCCACGATGTGGTTCGGGGCCACCGAGGACACCATTGTCTGGGCGTCCTGCACGAAGGGCGTGAAGGGCGAGGCCAGGCGGTTGAAGCGCAGGAAGTTGTTGATGTCCTGCTCCCAGACCACCACGAAGGTTCCATCGGCCTCGGACACCACCACGTCGATGTGGCTGTTGTTGTCCGTGGTGCCGAGCTCCTGCTCGTCGCGGACCTTGACGAAGTTCAGTCCGGCGTCGTCGCTGCCGTACTGCACGATCCCGCGGTACGGGGTCTGCTCGACCAGCCAGCCCAGCTCGATGAAGAGCACCACGCCCTCGTTGACGTAGGCGGCGCGCAGCTTGTAGACGCCGCCGGAGACGTCCAGGGGCGCGTCCAGGCCCAGGTACTGGCCCGTGCGCCAAGTAGCCCCGTTGTCGTCGCTGTAGGCGGCCCACAGCTGGGCGGTGTTGGCGGCCCCGTCTACCTCGCGGGTCAGGTAGTAGACGATCAGGCGGCCCGACGGGAGCCGCAGTGCGTCCAGGACGTTGCTGGTGGTGCCGAAGTTGTCGTAGCTGGAGCCATCGTCGTTGATGGCCGCGGCAGCCACGTCGACGATGACGACCTCGGCGCCAGCCGTGCGGCCGTCGGGGTCGTACTTGCGGCACTTGATCTGCATGCCGTCCCACCACACGGCCATGGCCTGGTTGTCGGCCGTGGTGACCTGGGTGTAGCTGACGTTTGTGCCGCCCGTGCCGGCCCGGTTGAGCAGGTAGTCCCGCTCGATGTGGCCGATCACGTTGTGGGTGTTCCACCCGCGCCAGTGACCCGAGGTCAGCGAGTCGCGGCGGGCCAGCGTGACGTTCTGCCCAGGGAAGCCGCCCTTGAGCGCCTTCAGGTGGTAGGCGTCGTTCGCTCCCATCTCCCCGAGCGCGTCCATGGACATCGACGGCCCGTAGTCGCCCGCCGTCGAGCTCGAGCTGGCCACCTCGTCCTGGTCGTACTTGGGCACTCCAGGCTGTGGGCCGGCCTGGGTGTAGGCGCTGTTTCCCGTGGTCCCGTCGTTCACGCGCAGGTTCGCATGCTGGACGATGTCCGAGGGAACGAGGAGCCCGACGTAGGGCCCCTGAGCTACGCGGTTACCCATCAGCCGTAGACCTTCACCTGGCCCGCGTCAGGGCCGAGGAGCTTGGAGAGCTCGCCTCCGGAACGCCGGCTCCGCTTGAACATGCGCTCGAAGGCGAGGTGGCCATCCTGCAGGTCCAGGACGACGCGAGAGCCACCACCACTGCTGCCGCTTGCGGCCTGGGCCTGCCTCATCAGCTCCCGCGTGTCCTTGGCCGCGATCACGGTGTCACCGGGGGCGAAGCGCGCGGTAAGCCCGCGCATGCCAGCCCGAACGGGCCCGGGGGTGTCGTTGAAAGCCTGCTGGGCGGCGTCGCCCAGACCGGCCAGAGAGTCCGCGTCGGAGCCCGTGAAGAACAGCTCACGGATCCACACCTTGAGGCGGCCCTTGAGCCGGTCCCACAGCCCCTTCACGTACTCAACGACGCCCTGTTCCCGGAAGCGGTCCAGCTCGGCGCCGACCACCTCGCGGATGCGGGCGATGGCCAGCAGGAGCTGCTTGACCAGCGCGATGGTGAGCTGCGGCCCCAGCTTCGTCAGCGCCACGAGGATCTCGACGGTCAGCTTGGGGATCGCCAGGGTCAGGGCCTGCACGATGGCAGGCAGGTTGGCGATGATGCTGGCGATGATCTCGGGGATGGCCGCGATGAGCGCGGTGACGACCTCGCCGACGCCGTCCAGCAGCTCGATAATGATGAATGGGAGCTGCTGCAGGATGGCGTCCACCAACCCGGGGACGCCCCGGATCAGGGTGACCAGCAGGTTGCTCCCGAACTCCAGGGCCTGGTTGACCAGGCGGCCGCCCTCGGAGCTGATGAAGTCGACGAGCTTCGAGGCCAAGCGCTCCACCAGCTTGAGGATCCTCGGCTCCTCGCCCTCGATCACCTCGAAGACTCCGAGCACGCCATCGAGCAGCGCATCCACCACGTCGGGGATGGCATTTACGAGCGCCTCGGTGACCGGCGAGATGGCGGCGATGAACGCTTCAATCAGGGTCGGAAGCTCGGCGACGAAAGCCTGGACGATCTCGGGGATGGACTCCACAAACAGGGCGATCGTCTCCACCCCGGCCTGGAACATCTCCGAGACCACCTGACCGGGGCCAAGCGTCTCGGTCCCGGTAACGTTGCCGTCTTCGTCCAGGACATCCCGGGTGACG
>CAZEFP010000374.1:0-4196 GCA_964511565.1 uncultured Planctomycetaceae bacterium | reverse complement strand
CAGATCCATGATGGCCTGCGTATAGCCCGCGGGTGCCGCCGCGGGGGCGCCTGGGGACGTCATCGAAGAGGCTCACGCGCGCAAGGCTACCGGACCGGTGCGGCGGGTTCCTCGACGATCTGCTTCGACTCGCTGGCCGGCCGCAGGGGCGGGGCCGCGAGGCCCGGCAGCGGCACCTCACGCCAGTCCTCGGCCCGGGCTCTCGGCAGGACGATCCGGTACTTCCCGGACAGGAACGGCGCGACGCGGGTCCCCCTGCGGACGGTCCCCCCTTCGAACCGCAGCTCGACGCCCCCGCTCGGCCGGAGCCGGATCCGTGCGCTGTCCGCGAAGACGCGGCGCTGGGCGCGACCGGTGACCGCGTCGACCTCGGCGAACTGCACGTCCCGGAGCTCGCTCCCCCGCACCCCGCCGAGGCCAACCAGCCGCCAGCGGGGGTCCCCGGCCTGGGCCGCCTCGTGGAGCAGCCGCACCAGCTGAACCCGCAGGTCGTCCAGGTCCCACATGCCGTCATCGGTGGCCCTGGCCAGGAGCACCGGGTCCACCAGCTCGGGGAGGGCCTCGATCCACGGCTCCGGGTCCACGGCGCCGAGGTAGATCCGCTGTCGGCCACCGCCGACCTCCGAGAGCGCCCCGCCCTCCGAGGGAACGGCGGTCCCGCCCTCGAAGGGGCGTCGGACGCCCCCGCGCGACTCGTACCCATCCTCGAGGATGATCGTGACGGATCGGGAGGACCGACTGACCTCCAGCCGCAGGCGCGCCGCCTTCATCATCCCCACCATCCGGCCTCGCTCGTCCAGGAGCCGGGCGATGACCGGCCCCGTCCAACTCCGCCCCTGGTGTTCATGGATCAGGCCGACCTCGAGGAGGTCGAGCCCACGGACGCTCTCCGCCCTGAGCAGGGTCCGCAGGGAGGCTCCCACCTGGGTGCCGCGCCAACGACGCGCCGCCTCCGCCTGCTCGAGCGCCTCGGCCGCCGGGTCCCGCGGCACCACCAGCGCCTCGGCCACGAACTCGGGAGGGTCGGGGAGCGCAGGAATCTCGAAGCCCTGGAGCAGTCGGGTGAAGGCGATCCACTCCTCCTGCCGCGCGAGGCTCCGTGATTTCTCCGCGCGGAGTTCGTTCTCCAGCCTCGAGATCCGCGTGAGCAACTCGCGCTCCCTGGCGCGCAGTCGCTGGAGCTCCCCCGCGGCAGCCTCGGTGGAGGGGCCCTCCGCCGGGGTTCGAGGGGCGCCGTCGGGCGCCGAGGAATCCTGAGCGACCAGTGCCGCGGCGAGGAGCGCGGCGGCGATCACTTGATCGCCTCCTGGGACTCGTCCGCGCGACCGTCCTCCCAGGCCACCGCCTCCGAGCGGCGACGCACCTCGCGCACCTCGGGCAAGCAGGTCACCGAACCGAGCGTGCCCACCGTGATGACCGGCCCCTGGGGCAGCGGCCCCCAGAAGATCAGGTCGGCGCGGTCCCCCACGCGGAGGGGCTCACTCGTCACGCCGAGCATCGCCGAGAGGACATCCACATCAGGGGGCCCAGCGGTTCCGCCCTGAACGAGCGGCGAGAGGCCCGAGACCGTCACGCCGGAGAGGGAGCCCACGAGCGGCGCGACCTCGTTCGCCGCGACGGGGTGCCCGGGAGCGGAGTCCGAGCCGGCCTCCGCGATGAGCGTCAGACGCCAGGGCTGCGGCCCACCGTCTGCGGGGGCGACCTCACCCCGGGGGAGCCCGAAGCGTTCCGACAAGACCTCGGCGTCGAAGGCCTGCCGGGTCGGGTCGGGGTGGAGCGGCTCGAGACGGACGAGGACCCGGGCGCCGTCCGAGGCGCGAGGGATCCAGCCCACGAAGCTGGTGGTCGGGAGGAGCTCTCCCAGGGACTCCGGCGTCGCCGGAGCCGATCGAGAGCCCGCGTCACCGGCCGGCAGGATCCTCTCGCGCAGTGCCAGGAAGAGGACCATCGCCACAGGGGCGAAGAGCCAGAGCCCGCTGCGGGAGACACCACCCCCAACGGGGAGGTCGGAGTCGTGGCTGGATTCGAAGGTCATCGGTGGGGAGGACGCCCCGCGGGCGTCAGTCCTTCCCCTCGTCCCAGTCCTTCTTCTTGTTCTTGTTCCACCACTGACGGAAGACCAGCGCGTCCCGGGCATCGTGCCCCGAGAGCTTCTGGAGGGTCGTCAGCATCGGACCGGCGATGGTGTCGTAGCGGTCCTGCACGATCGGGTCGGTCTGCCCCACGTCGAGGGCGTTCTTCACCTGGGTGATCACGTCGAGCACCTTCTTGAAGACCGCCTTGCGCTCCTTCTGCTCCAGGAACCCGTAGTCGCCGAGGGCCTGGGCGGCCGACGCCTGCACCACCGGCTCGTGGTTGGTGAGGAGCTCCACGAGCGGGTCCACGGCGTCCTCGTTCTTGGTCCTCCCCAGGCTCAGGATCAACGTCCTGCGCATGTCGAGGTCCTTGATGAAGCTCTTGTGATCCACCCAGCCGGAGAGGTCCTTGATGCTCTCCGGGCCCATGTCCCCGAGGGCCTCCGCCGCGGCGAGGTGGAGCTTGTTGTCGAAGAGCTTGTCCTTGGTGAGCTTGCGCTTCGCCTTGAGACAGGCGTTGACTCCCTTGACGATGGCCTTGCGGTCCTTCGGGCCGCTCTCGGGGAACTCCGCCTTGAGGGTCTCGATGACCTGGATGGCCTCGATGTCCTCGTCGCCCCGCTTGCCCGCGTGCCCCTTGAGCGCCTTCAGCGCCTCCTTGATCTCCTCACGCTTGTCGGGCTTCTCCTCGTCGTCCTGGAGCGAGGCCAGCACCGGCGGTGCGGGGGGCGCCGCCGCCGGAACGGGAGCGGGGGCGAGGAGCGTGAGGGACAGGGCGAGCGAAGGGATCATCGAGGTCCTCCTGGTCGAGGGGGCGAGAGACGGGCGTCGGGCACCATCCTCGGAGGTCCGCAGGGCGCTCGCAAGAAAGGAGGGCGTTAACAACGCAATGGGGAGACTCCGACGGTCCACGCCGGGCGCCATCGCGCCGGAGCCCCCCTCGAAGGCCCGCCGGAACGACCCGGCAGGGGCACAACCCTCTCAGGGATGGGCCGGGAGTGCGGATCCGCTCAGGGCGGCCACCATGGCCGAGGCCTTGAGCATGGTCTCCGCGTCCTCGGCCTCCGGGTCGGAGGACCAGGTGATGCCCCCACCCACGTGGAACGACACCTCGCCGTCGCTGCCCTCGGCGGCGCGGTGAATGAGGGTCCGGATCAGGATGTTGAACGTCGCTCGGCCCCGGGCGTCGATGAAGCCGAGCGAGCCGGTGAAGAAGCCGCGCCCCTCCCCCTCGATCTCCGCGATGGCCTCCATGCTCCGGAGCTTCGGCGCGCCGGTGATGGACCCGCCCGGGAAGAGCGCGGCGACCACGTCCACGGCGGAGCACTCCGCGCGCACTTCGCCGACCACGTCGGTCACCAGGTGGTGCAGGCCCCGGTACGTCTCGAGCCGCGGGAACTCGCCGACCCTGACTCCGCCGGGGACGGAGATCCGGCCGAGGTCGTTGCGCTCCAGGTCCACGATCATGGCCAGCTCGGCGCGGTCCTTCTCGCTGCCCAGCAGCCGCTCCTTCTGGAGGGCGTCCGACGCGGGGTCCTGGCCGCACGCGATGGTGCCCTTGATGGGCGTCGTCCTCGCCTTGCGACCCTCGACGTCTCGGCCCTCCAACTCCAGCAGCAGCTCCGGGCTCGAGGAGAGGATGGCTCCCTGGGCCCCGTCAGGGAAACGGAAGCCGAGGTACCCCATGTAGGGTGCGGGGTTCTGTCGGCGGAGCTCCAGGTAGAGGTCCAGGGGGCCGGTCGACGCCGGAGCGGACATGCGGTGGCAGATGTTGGCCTGGTAGATCTCCCCCCTCGCGATGAGCCCGCGCGCGAGCTCGACGCGCCCCTGGTGCTCGCGCGACGCCACGTGACGGCGGCAAGCGGTGGGCGACTGGGGAGCCGGCTCTGGAGCCTTGGCCTGGAGGTCCGAGAGGACGCCCGCCGCCCGCTCGGCGCCGTCGTCGTCCGTGTTCGCCCGGTCGGCCGCCACGAGGTGAGCGCGGCGCACCGCCCCCGCGTCATCGAGCTCGAACACCAACCAGTCGCGGTACAGCCCCCCCGTGAGGGAGGGTTGGGGCCAGGCCGCGGCCTGGAGCTCCAGCGGCTCCCCCTCCACCCCGAGGTCATAGGCGAGCGCCCC
>CAZEFP010000373.1:0-4203 GCA_964511565.1 uncultured Planctomycetaceae bacterium | reverse complement strand
GTGTGCAGCCTTGTGCGCCGGTCCCTGCCGCACGCTGCGGGGCGAGGTGGAGGCGCAGAACGAGCGCGTGCTCGACTCCCTGCATCAGCGCACCGCCAGCGAGAACAAGATCGTTCACCTGCGCGAGGCCATCCCGCCCATGACCGAGCGCCTCGAGCGCGTCACCGACCGCTTCCAGCGATCGGAGGGTCAGGTCGCGGAGGTTCGAGAGCAGCTCGCCGAGGCCAAGGGCTCCCTGGAGTCGGCGGTCTCGGTCCTGGAGGGCGCGGACCGCTCCCTCGAGTCCGTCCGCGCCGACCTCGGGGCGGGGCGTGAGGAGCTCGAGCGGTCCCGCTCCGAGCGCTCCAGGCTCCAGGTGGAGCGGGCGGGGCTGGAGAGCAAGGTCGAGGCGCTGATGGACCGCGACCGCGAGCTCGAGGATCTGTCCGGCGGCGCCCGGAGGGTCCTCGAGGCGTCCGGTGACGCCGGCGGCCCGTGCCACCCGGACGACCTGCTCGGGCTGGTGGCGGACCAGCTGCGCGCGGACACCCGGCTCGCCCGCGCCATCGACGCGGTGCTCGGCGAGCGAGCCCACGCCCTCGTGGCGCGTGATGCCCACGTGGCCCGGCGGATCGTGGACTGGTGCGAGACCGAGCAGGTCGGGCAGGTGGGCGTGGTCGTTCCGCCCGGCGTCGGTGCACCCGACTGTCCTCCTCCGTCCGACTTCGCCCTGTTCGCCCGCTTCGGTGCCGGCGTCGAGGGGCGGCTCGGGGACCTCGTGCAGTGCGACGAATCCATGCGGCCCCTGGTCCACGCGCTGTTCTGCGACGTGGTGGTGGTGTCGAGCCTCGACCTCGCCCTCGACCTCGTCGGCCGGGAGCCGGGCTGGCGCTTCGTCACGCCCCGGGGTGAATTCGTGGACGCCGCCGGCCTCGTGGGAGGCCACCGGGAGCTCAGCCAGGGGTTCGTCGGCCGGCGGTCCAGCGCCGCGGAGATCGAGCAGTCCATCGCCAAGCTGGCGGCCGAGATCGAGCAGAAGGACACGCAGATCCTGGCTGCCGAGGCCGCGGTCGGGGAGCTCCAGCGCCAGCTGTCCGCCAGGACGGAGGCCCGCGACGCCGCCGTGGAGGCCCACGGCGAGGCGGAGTCTCTCGTGGTGTCCAGCTCGGCCAGACTCTCCGATCTCGAGGGCGCGCTCGAGAGTCACGGGGAGGAGCGGACCAAGGCCCAGGCCGAGCTGGCCCGCGTCGAGGCCGATCTCCAGGAGGCCAGCGCCCAGAAGGAGCGGTTGGCGGAGGCGTTCGAGACCGAGAACGCACGGCTGGAGCAGATGGAGAAGGGGCGTCGCCAGCTGGAAGCCGAGCGGGAGGATCTCCAGCGGGAGGAGGGCCGTGCCCAGGTGGAGCTGACCTCGGCGACGGCCGAGTCCTCGAGCCTTGAGCAGCGGATCAGCGATCTGGATCGCCTCATCACCGAGACGGCGGCCGAGATCGACCGGAGCAAGGCTCGGGTCCAGACCTACAGCGCCAGCGCGGATGAGGGGCGCGCGGACATCGACAAGATCAACGAGGACTCCGCGACCCTCACCGAGCAGCAGGGTGAGCTTGACGCGAGGCTGGAGCAGCTCCGGGAGGAGGAGCGCACCGGCGCCCAGCGGATCACGGAGATCCGCCGAGAGGCGGAGGCGGTACAGGCCGAGCTCGACCGCAGCTCCGAGGCCCTCGGGAACCAGCGCATGGAGGCCCAGGCCGCCGAGATCGGCCAGCGCGAGGTCGTCGGTCGTGCGGACGAGGAGCTCGGCATCGACGAGGCAGACCTGCGCGAGGCCTTCGCCCAGGAGGGCGCCGAGCTCATGCCCGTCGACGAGCTCGAGGCCTTCGAGAAGGAGGTCGCCACGGTCCGCGCCCAGCTGGACCGCCTCGGGCCGGTCAACGTGGATGCGGTGCACGAACTCGAGGAGGTGGGCGCACGGCTCGAGCACCTGGAGACCCAGGCCTCGGACCTCGCGGAGGCCCGCCGCGCCCTGCGGGAGACCATCAGCACCATCGACGAGGAGAGCCGGCGACTGTTCGTGGAGACCTTCGAGGAGGTCCGCGGCAACTTCCAGCAGATCTTCCGGCTCCTCTTCGGTGGCGGCAAGGCTGACATCCGCCTCGAGGAAGGAGTGGACGTGCTGGAGGCGGGCGTCGAGATCGTGGCTCGGCCCCCCGGACGGGAGCTGCTCGCCATCGGTCTCCTCTCCGGTGGCCAGCGGACCATGACGGCGCTCGCCTTGCTGTTCGCCGTCTTCGAGGCGCGACCCAGCCCCTTCTGCGTGCTCGACGAGGTGGACGCGGCGCTGGACGACGCGAACATCGACCGGTTCCTCGGGATGCTCGATCGCTTCCGCAAGTCGACCCAGTTCATCGTCGTCACCCACAACAAGGGAACCATGGCCGCCTCCCAGGCGCTCTACGGCGTCACGATGCAGGTCAAAGGCGTCTCGCGATTCGTGGCGGTGGAGCTCGACGAGATCGACGAGTTCGCGCCGGAGTCGATCGGGAAGGCCAGGGATCGTGAGGCGCAGGCCGACCCGCTTCCAGGAGCGCAGTCGTCGGTGGATGAGTCCGGGGAGCCCGTCAAGGAGCTCGCGGTGCATCGTCCGGACCCCCGCGCCGAGGTCGGCCCCGCCGGGTCGGCGGACGAGGCGCCTGCGGAGCCCGTGGCGGACGAGGTCTGAGCGGGGTGCCGGGGGCCTCCCTGCGGGGCGACCGGGCCTCCCCTCCCTCGATCTGATTCCGCCGCGGAGGTTCGCGTTCGGGGCGGAGCCCGTTCTCAGGCTGAGAGCGCACCTTGCGGTCGCGTGACACGCGTGCCCTCCCCAGGGGAGCGCGGAGGGGGGATCGCAGATCCATTCATGCTGGTCTTGCTGGGGCTCCGATCTGATGACTGGGCGGCGCCCCGCCGCCCGTTTCAGGAGGCACCCCGACCATGCACGAACCTTCCCGAGCGGAGTTCACCCCGCGCCCCGTGGACCCCCAGCACGCGCTGGATTCAGGCTCGTCGAGCGCCGGCGACACAGGCGCGCTGCGAGAGATCGCGGCCCGCGTGGCCCGGGAGGAGGCGGCCTCGAACACCAGGTGGGAGGGCTCACTCCCGGAGTACCTCGACCTCGTCGAGCAGCAGCCGGGGCACGCGCGCAACGCGTGGCAGCGCATGGCCGACATGATCGAGGCCCATGGCTGCACCCCGGGAAGAGCCGGCGGGCCATCCCGGTGGCACCTCTTCGATGACCGTCAGTGGGAAGGTGGCCCGGTGGGCCCGGACGCCATCTTCGGCATCGACGAGTCCCTCCACCGCCTGGTCATGACCCTGCGCGCCGGGGCGCGCCGCCTCGGCCCGGAGCGTCGTATCATCCTCCTGCACGGCCCGGTGGGCTCCGCCAAGAGCACGATCGCCCGGGTACTGAAGCGAGGCCTCGAGGCCTACACGCGGACGGATGAGGGGGCGATCTTCACCTTCGACTGGCACGTGGACGGGGAGGTGATCCCCTCGCCCATGAATCAGGATCCGCTGCTGCTGCTCCCCGCTGGAGCCCGCGCCGAGGTGGAGGAGCGCCTCAACGCCGGGCGAGAGGGCGCGGACCGACTCGTCATCGAGGGGGAGTTGGACCCCGTGTCCGCGTTCTGGATGAGGTCTCTCCTCGAGCGTCACGACGGCGACTGGGGGAGGGTCATGGAGCACGTGCGTGTGCGCCGCTTCACCTTCTCCGAGTCCGGGCGAGTGGGCATCGGGACCTATCAGCCCAAGGACGAGAAGAACCAGGACAGCACCGAGCTCACCGGGGATCTGAACTACAGGAAGATCGCGGAGTTCGGGTCGGACAGCGACCCGCGCGCCTTCAACTTCGACGGTGAGTTCAACGTGGCGAACCGCGGGCTGGTGGAGTTCATCGAGGTCCTCAAGCTCGACGTGGCGTTCCTGTACGACCTCCTCGGGGCGACCCAGGAGCACTCGATCAAGCCCAAGAAGTTTCAGGCGACCCACATCGACGAGGTCATCCTCGGGCACACCAACGAGCCCGAATTCAGGAAGCTCCAGAGCAACGAGCTCATGGAGGCCTTCCGCGACCGGACCATCCGCATCGACGTCCCCTACAACCTCGAGATCTCCAGCGAGGCGAGCATTCACCGCCGGCGCTTCGGGGAGCGCGGCGCGCAGGGCCGCCGTCTGGCGCCCCACTGC
>CAZEFP010000372.1:0-4211 GCA_964511565.1 uncultured Planctomycetaceae bacterium | reverse complement strand
CCCCCCCCGCCGTCTCCGGCACCCGCATCCTCATGCGCAGCCAGGACGAGCTCGTGTGCGTCGAGCTCGCGCCGGGATCCTGATCGGAGAGGTCGCCAACGACCACTCGGACCCGTGAACCGCCACGGGCCCGCGCGAACGGTGTGGATAAGTCTGCCTCCGAGGGCGGTCCGGAGACGGAATCGCTGAATCCGAGGCGGGACCCACTCCGGACACGGCCTCGAGGGAGCGAAGTGGGCAGTCACTTGCGGAGCCTGGTCCACGGGCGTACGACCGCACAACAGCGGCCGACCTCCTCCACCGAACGATCGAGCGCCCCGCGCCCGCCGTTCGCAGGAGTCGCCCGCGCATTCTCCTGATCCCCCCGCCGCGTCGCCCATCTCCCATCGCCAGACCATGAACACCAACGCTCGCACCCTCATGACCTTGACCGCGGGGCTCGCGGTGGGATTCCTGGTCGCTCTTGCTGTGCTCGGCAAGCAGCCCATGGCCACGGAGGCCGTCGAGGCCGGCTCGCGGGCGCTCGATCGGCCGGCGGCCCCGGCCCTGGTCGATGACACGCTCCAGCTCGCCACGCCGGGTGCGGCGCCGGGGGACGCGGCGCGGGCCATCGCCGAGGTGAACGTCACCGAGGCGCCAGAGGCCGAGCGGCGGATCCTCCACGGCATCGTGCTCGGGCCGGACGATGAGCCCATCGCGGGCGCGACCATCGTCGGGTACATCCCCGCCGAGAGTCGCTCCTCCCGGGGATCGTCCGGTAGTACATACACCGAGCCGACACTCGAAGAGGAACTCGCCGAGGCGCGTCGCAAGGCGCTGGCCTCGCGTAAGCGTCGGCGGATCGCGACGTCGCGCGAGGACGGGACGTTCAGGATGGACCTTCCCAAGAGCGCTCAGGGCAGGCTGCGGACCTACCTCGAGGACTACACCTTCGAGATCGACCGCGCATCGCGTTCGAGGGGTTCGAGCCCGGACGACCCGATGATCGTGAAGGGCAACCCGATCCTCTGGTTAACCCTCGACGTGCGACTCCCGGACGGGACGCAGCCGGACGAGGCCCGCATCACCTTGACCCAGCGCAGCGGCTCGGGCTCGAGCTCTTCGCAAGCCCACTGGACGCCCGAACACCCGAAGGTCAGCAACCGATTCGGCAAGGCAGCCGTGGCCGCTTCGGCGGGCCCGGACCCCTCCACGAGGGGCTTCCAGGACGCATCGCCCTGGCGGTCGAGCGAGGTCAAGGTGGCAGGAACTGCGGGAGAGGCCGCGACGATCCAGCTGGAGGAGCGCCGACGCCTGTCCATCGAGCTCGTCGACCCGAGCGCGGATCTCGACGCCCCTGAGGCCTGGCTGCGGCTCGTGGAGACGCACCTCTTCGACCCCGAACACCCGGGCCGCGGCCTCGAGCAGCACCTGGGCTTCGACGAGCAACCTGTGGAGATCGGCGGTCGGTCCGTCTACTTCGACGTCGAACCAGGCAACTGGACGGTCCTCGCCGGACGAGGTCCTATGGACGACTTGCTCGGGGCGACCAACTCGATCCAGGTCGTCGTTGGCGACGGAGAGACGAGGTGCCGCGTTGAAGCGCCGCCCTTCGACCCGTCGGAGTACGTGACGATCACCTGCCTCGATCCGACGGGCGAGAGCCTCGACGAGGTGCGGTTCACGATCCGGCACGAGAACAACGGCGGCTCGTCGAGCTCTGGCCTGAGCGGCCTCTCGCGGCAGAGCGCCGGCCACTACCGGGTCGCCGCGCGCGGGCTGGAGGCGGGCAACCGATTGAGTGGCTCGGGACCGGTCACGACCACCTTGACCGCCACGCACGCAGACTTCGGCGCCCAGTCCGTCATCGTCAAGGCCAACGCGCCCACCCTGACCGTTCAATTCGAGGCGCCGGCGACCGTCGACGTCGTGGTCCAAGGCTACACCTCGGGGCGGTACTGGGTCTCCGTCACAGGGGTCGGGCGCTCCGCCTTCTCCTCGGGGAGGGACGATCAGGGGCTGGTGGATGCGGAGGGTCACGCACGGGTCGGCCCGCTGGCGCCGGGTGACTACACGGTCGTCCTGCAGGCAGCGGGAGACAGCGGGGGTCACTTCGGCCGCAAGCGCCTCGCGAGCGTCGAGATCACGGTCCGCCCAGGGGAGAACCGCGTCTCCATCCCCCTGCCGACGCTCCACGAGGTGCGAGTCGAAGCGCCCGGCCTCGGCGAGGGGTCCGCGCTGACCCTGGAGCTGCAAGACGCGGGCTTCTACGATCGCCACGAGGCCAACGTCGACGGGAGCGGCGTCGCGACCTTCGAGGGCGTCCCCGCCGGCACCTACCGACTTCGCTCCAGAGGAGCGAGCGCGCCCATGACGATCCAGGTCCCCCCCACCTCCCACGTCTTCGAGGCCAAGGAGGTCAACGCGCTCGCGGTGTCGATCCAGGACCCACAGGGTCTCCTGGGGGCGGCGGGATTCCAGACCGGCGACATCATCTACGGGGCGAATGGCACCGAGTTCGCGAACATGGTGCAGGTCCAGACCCAATTCATGGACCTCTCGAGTGGCGCCGTCGACTGGATGGTCGACCGCGGCGGATCCACGATGACGCTCCGGGCTGGCCCGTGGGAAGGTGACATGGGAACCCTCGCCCCACGCCTTGGCGGGAGCTTCGAACCTGCGTCCCGCTGAGCACCGCGCTCAGTCGCCCTTCGCCGTCGGCTGCGCCCCGATGGCGATCAGGCTCCCGGTGGTCCGGAAGAGGAGGGTCCCCTCCGAGATCGCCGGGGTCGCGAAGCAGGGCTCGCCCAGGGGGCAGGTCGCGAGGCGCTTGAACTCAGCGCCGGCCTCGAGGACGTGGACGTTGCCCTCCTCGGAGGTGAGGTAGACCTTGCCGTCGCCGGCGACGGGGGAGGCGATGATCGCGGTGTTCGGGCCCAGGCGCTCCTTGAAGAGGCGCTCGCCCGTGCGGGCGTCGAAGGCGCTGGCCATGCTGGAGCTGCCCAGGAAGACCACGCCCCGGTAGACCACGGGGGTGGACATGTAGGAGCCGCCGCGGGTGGTGCTCCAGAGCAGGCCGTCGTTGGAGGGCTCGCGCTTGCTCGGCGTGATGTTGCCCTCGGCGCCGGGGCGCACCATGTAGATGGGCGACATGGGGCCGTGGGCGCTGGCGACGACGATGTGGCCGTCGGCGGCGAAGGGGGTCGGGATCGGGTTGTCGCCCCCGCCCTCGATGCGCCAGAGCTCCGCGCCGTCCTCGAGGTCATAGGAGGCCACCACCGGCCAGCCGTTCACCACGACCTGGGTGCGGCCCTCGGAGGCGTGGATGAAGGGCGTGCCCCAGCTGCGCTCGCAGATCCCCGCGCGGTCCACGCGCCAGACCTCCTCGCCGTCGGAGAGGTTGAAGGCCGCCACGAAGGGCCGCTTGGGGTCGTCGCAGGCCACGACCACGCGATCCCCGTGCAGCGCCGGCGAGCTCGCGTAGCCCCAGCCGATGCCGTACTTGGAGATGTCCACCACGCCGAGGTCCTTGCGCCAGACCCGCTCGCCCTCGAGGTCGAAGCAGTGCAGCCCCTCGGAGCCCAGGCAGGCCACCAGCCGCTCGCCGTCGCAGGCCAGGGTCGAGTTCGCCTGGGTCGCCTTCTCGTGGCGCGTGGCCCGCGGGACCCCCTCGTGCACGACCCGCCGCCAGAGCTCCTCGCCGGTTCCCTTGTGGAAGCAGAGGATCAGCCACTGGTGGGGCCGCTCGTCGTTGGCCGCCGTGGGCTGGCCGCCCTTGCCCAGCATCAGCTCCGCCACGCCGCCCTCGGGCACCGCCGTGCAGACGTACACCCGGTCGCCCCAGACGATCGGACTCGAGTGACCGAGCCCGGGCACCTCGGCGCGCCACAGCACACCGCTCGGGGTCTCCGACTCGGGGTCCGCGTCCCACCTCACGGGGAGCGGAGCATCGTCACAGACGCCGCTCCCCCCCGGCCCCCGAAAGGCGGGCCAGTGGGCGTCCTGGGCAGGCGAGGGCGAGGCGAGGGGCGCGGCCAGCGCGAGGAGGCTCAGGAGATGGGAGGTCACGCTCATCGGGGACTGCGCTCGCGGCGGCGCTCGGGCTTCTCGGGCAGGTTGAGGTAGATCCGGTTGGGCCCGTCCGACACGGCGACCGCCACGTCGGGGTAGCCGTCGCCGTTGACGTCGCCGACGTCGAGGCCGTAGGTGACGTCCTCCGGCTCGCCGAAGAC
>CAZEFP010000371.1:2976-4217 GCA_964511565.1 uncultured Planctomycetaceae bacterium | reverse complement strand
ACTCCAGGTCCGAGGATCTCTGGGCGGTCATCAGCCGCGTGGGCCAGGGCGGCGTAGGTGAGGACCCAGGGGCTCTCTGGCGCCCCCGTCAGCCCCGCGAGCCAGAGCGCGGGGGCGTGGAGCGCCGTGATGCCTGCCGCGCGCACCTTCTGGGCGTCGATCAGCTCCTCGCCGGCGACCAGGGCGCGTGCGCGCTCGAGGTACTCCACCACATCGGCGAAGAGCGCGCCCTCGACCCGGAGCGAGGTCCAGGCCCCGAGCACGAGCGCGACCACGGCCAGGGCGATGAAGCCGGGGTCGGACCAGGCCCCGAGGGAAACGGACGCCGTCTGCGGAGGCGCTGACGCGGGGGACCCGTGGTGGGGGGCGCTCATGTGGGTCAAAGGTAGCGCCTGGGAGAACGATCTCTTCGAGGAAAGGACTCAGCCAGCACTTGAATCGGGCGGCTCCGATCTCGATTGTGGGGGCGCACCGGTGATCCGGCGCGTCGCCCGCACATCGACGCGCCAGATTCCCCGGCGGGATCGTCCCGCCGCGGCGGCGCACATCGCACACACCATCGCACCATTCCGCCGGCCCATGAGCGCCGACGGGTCGGGCGCTTCCGGCGCCTCGGGGCTCCTGTTCCGAGCGTGGGGACCGCACCACAGAGGGAAGTTCATCCATGGGAAAGACCGAGAAGATCGTGGTCCTCAGCGTCCTCTTCGCCGTCGTCGTCCTCTTCGTCTGGTCCCTCCAAGGGCCTGAGGCTCGCGCCGCCGTCGGGGAGAAGACCCCCGCGCCGATCACGAATCAGCCGTCCGAGTCCGCCAACGTGTTCCAGCGCGCGGCGCCCAAGCCCCAGCCCGTCATCCAGCTCGAGGAGCCGGTCCTGGACGGGCCCCGGGGTCATGGGACGACCCAGCAGGTGGCCCGCGGGGAGGGCGCGGCGGTCGGAAACGAGAACGGCCTGCTGAGCTCCGAGATCGTCGAGCCCGAGCCCATGGCGCCCAACGGCGTCCAGCTCAAGGCCGGCTGGGACCTCGTCTCCGCCCGCGGGCTCGAGCGCACGGTGGACCCCGAGATGATGATCCTGCGCCCCGAGGCCGGCTCGACCTGGGCCTCCCTCGCGGTCTCGCTCTACGGGGACGAGGGGCGCGCGAGGCTGCTCCGCCACTACAACGAGGGGATGGTGACCCCCGGAGAGCAGGTGCTCGTTCCGGCCATCGACGACCTCGATCCCGCCCCGACCTTCATCACGG
>CAZEFP010000371.1:0-2966 GCA_964511565.1 uncultured Planctomycetaceae bacterium | reverse complement strand
GGAGAGCCTGTGGCTGGTCGCCGAGCGGACCCTCGGCTCGGGGACTCGCTGGAAGGAGATCTTCGACCTCAATCGCGGGATCATCTC
This sequence comes from uncultured Planctomycetaceae bacterium, assembly GCA_964511565.1. Taxonomy (GTDB): domain Bacteria; phylum Planctomycetota; class UBA1135; order UBA1135; genus Saltatorellus. The sequence continues at coordinate 2,879 of CAZEFP010000371.1, read as the reverse complement.
GGACGCCAGCAAGGTCCGTGCGGGGATGATGCTGCAAGTCCCGGCGGCCAACTGAGGCCGCCTCGGGCCACGGGGCCCGCGGACACCAACCGCTCGATCCAGCCGGGCGCGGCCAGCGGGCCGCCCTGGCCACCTGGACCGCGGCCACCTGGACCGCCGCCGCCCGCGCGACTTCAGCGCAGGCCGTAGCGGTCCAGCTTCTTGTAGAGGTGGCTGCGCTGCATGCCCAGCTCCTCCGCGGTGCGCTTCACGTTGCCGCCGTTCCGTTCCAGCCGCCGCTCGAAGAACAGGGCCTCGGCCTCGTTCTTGAACTGCTCGAAGGTCTCGGCCTCGAAGGGGCCTTCGATCGAGGCCGCGCCGGAGCCGACCGGGGACAGGGCCGGGCCGGTGGCGAGGACGCGGGCGATGTCCTCACCGGCGATCCGCTGGTCATCGCAGAAGATCGCCGCCGCCTCGAGGACGTTCCTGAGCTGGCGGACGTTGCCCGGCCAGCTATGGGACCGCAGGGCGTCCTCGGCGTCGGCGCCCAGGGCCACGGGGCTCCGTCCGAGGCGCTCGGCCTGACGCTCGAGGAGGTGGCGCGCGATGAGCGGGATGTCGTCGGGGCGTGCGCGGAGGGGGGGGACCTCGATGGCGATCACGTTGAGCCGGTAGTAGAGGTCCATGCGGAAGGCGCGGTCCTCCACGGCCTGGGCCAGGTCGGCGTTGGTGGCCGCCAGCACCCGCAGGTCGACGGATCGGCTCGTGCTGTCTCCCACGCGGGTGATCTCGTGGGACTCGAGGGCGCGCAGCACCTTGGCCTGGGCGGCGAGGGGCATGTCGCCCACCTCGTCCAGGAACAGGTCCCCGCCATGGGACGCCTCGAAGTGTCCGATCCGGTCCTCGTGGGCGCCGGTGAAGGACCCCTTCACGTGGCCGAAGAGCTCGGACTCCACCAGGTCGGCCGGGATGGCCGCGCAGTTGACCGTGACGAAGGGCCCAGCGGCGCGGGGCCCGCCGAGGTGGATGTTGCGCGCCACCAGCTCCTTGCCCACCCCGTTCTCACCGGTGATCAGCACCGACGCGTCGGTCTGGGCCACGCGCGCGATGGCCTCGCCGAGCTGTCGCATGGCGTCCGACTCTCCGATCAGCTCGTACCCGGATCGGAGCTGGCGCTTGAGCCCTCGGTTCTCGACCACCAGGTCCTGCTCCCGAATGGCCCGGTGGACCGTGACCAGGAGTCGGTGCTCGTCGAGGGGCTTCTCCAGGAAGTTGACCGCGCCACGCTGCATGGCGTCGACCGCGACGGGGACGTCCCCGTGCCCGCTGATGAGCACCACCGGGGGAGCCAGCTCGCTGGCGGCGATCCGGTCCAGGAGCTCGAGGCCGTCGAGCCCCGGCATCTTCACGTCCGTGAGGACCAGCGCGGGCGGGGCCTGCTCGGCCTCGAGGCGGGCGAGGGCCTCGGTCCCGGACTTCGCGGTCCAGACCTCGAACCCCTCGTACTGCAGGGTCATCTCGAGGGTCTGCCGGATGTCCGCGTCGTCGTCCACGACGAGGATCGCCTTGCGGGTCCCTTTCCCGCCGTCGTCGGAGCGCTCTCCCATGGCGGTATTGTGCCCGATCGGCCCGGGCATCGACGAGTCCGAGGGCGCAGGGACCCGCGCGATCCGGGGACACTGGCGTGGCCCGAGACCGGGCCGATGGGGTTCAATGGGTCCATGCACGTTGGCCCGACCCTGGACCCGACGCCTCTCACCGACGGGGACCTGGTGGCGGGGGTCCTCTCGGGGACGTCCGCCGACGGCATCGACGTCGCCGTGTGCCGTATCGGGCTGGAAGGTGAAGGGCGCGGCCGGCGGGTCTGCGGCGTCGAGCCGGTGGAGATGGCGACCGTGGCCATGGGCGTCGGGCTCGCGGGGAGGGTCCGGGCCGTCCTCGACGGGGGACCGATCGAGCTCGCCGAGCTCGCGACGCTCGACCGGGACCTCGGACTGGCCTTCGGCGCCGCCGCGCGGGAGGTCGCAGGGGCGCACGCGCCCCTCGCCCTGGTGGCCAGCCACGGGCAGACCGTCTTCCATCACGACGGCGTCCCTGCTCATGGGAAGGTCACCCTGCAGCTCGGAGACGGTGACTTCGTCGCCGAGGCGGCCGGGTGTTCCGTGGCCTCGGACTTCCGGGCCCGAGACTGCGCAGCCGGAGGGGAGGGGGCCCCGCTCGTCGTCCTCGTGGACGAGGTCCTGTTCTCCCGGGCGCCGCGACCCCTGGCGATCCTGAACCTCGGGGGGATCGCCAACTGGACCCTCCTCCGCTCGGAAGGGCCGCCCACTGGATCCGACGCCGGGCCCGCGGGGGCCCTGCTGGACGGCCTCGCCCGGGCCCTCCTGGGTCGCCCCATGGACCTCGACGGTCGCGCGGCGGCCCGGGGCGAGGTCCTCGCCGAGCCCTTCGCCTGGGCCATGGGGCACCCCTTCCTGCAGCGCCCCTGGCCCAAGTCCACCGGGCTCGACACCTTCGGGCCGTCCTACGTGGCTGGATTCCAGGGCGCGGCGCCCGGGGCCTCGCCCGAGGACCTCCTGGCCACCGCGACCCACTTCGTCGCCCGCTCGGCGGCCGAAGACCTCGTTCGGGGGGGGCGCTGCAAGTCCTCGGACGGCGGGCTGGACGTGGCGATCGCGGGCGGGGGGGCCCGGAATCCGGTCCTGATGGGCGCCCTCGAGCAGGAACTCACGGCCCAACTCGCCGCCCAAGGGGCCCACCTGAAGGGGTTCGGACCCTCCGATAGCCACGGGGTGCCTGCGGATTTTCGGGAGGCGATGGCCTTCGCCGTCCTCGGCGCTCGACTCGCGGTGGGGGAAGCCTCCACCCGAAAGGACGTCACCGGAGCGTCGCCCGGGCGC
>CAZEFP010000370.1:0-4223 GCA_964511565.1 uncultured Planctomycetaceae bacterium | reverse complement strand
CTCGAAGCGCACGCCCTCGGAGACCGCGTCGCGGTCGAGCTCCAGCAGCGCGACGCGCCCGGCGCCCCCGAAGTGCGCCCGCAGCGTGCCCTCGAGCTGCTCGGCGAAGGAGAGGTGCACGAAGCCCTCCACGGCGAGCGAGGGGACGTCCAGGGGGCCGCGCTGGGGCAGGCGGTCGGCCTCGGCGTCCGCGACGAGGTGGAACAGGCGGCGCTCTCCCAGGGGCTGGTAGACCTCAAGGGTGGTCCCAGGCTGCACGAGTCCTGTCTGCGCGGCGCGCTGAGCGAGCACCTCCAGAGCGCTCCTCCCCGTGGCCCCGAGGTCACGGGTCCACTCGTTCACGTACAGGTCCACGTGGCTCCACAGCACGTCGTCGGAGAACTCCTGGGCATGGCGGCGCATGGACTCCAGGGTCGCCTCAGGGTGCGTCCGCGCCAGGGCCAGGGAGCGCCGCAGGGCGTCCTGGACCGCGTCGACCGTCGCCTCGGGCAGCGCGCGTCGGGCGAAGATCCCCCCGAGGGGCAGCGGGGCCCCGGTCTCCGACTCCCAGCGCGCCCCGAGATCCTCGACGAGGCCGAGGCCGGACTCCGCGTAGGTGAAGCGCCCCTCGTGGATGCACACGCCGAGGTCCGCCGCGCCCCGCTCCAGGGCCGGCATGACCTCGCTGAAGATCACGTGCTCGGCGTCCGCGGCGTCGGGGTAGAACAGCCGGTACAGCAGCGCCGCCGTGGTGTGGGCCCCCGGGCAGAGGACCCGGCTGGACCGGGTCGGGGTGGGCGGCTCGAGGCCCGCGCGGGCCAGGAGGAGGGGGCCGTTGCCGAAGCCCAGGGCCGAGCCCGTGGGCAAGGCGACGAGCTCCTCCGCCATGAGGAGGGCGAGGTGGTAGCTGGCCTTCGCCACGTCGAACGGCGGCGCGGTCCCGGGGTCCAGGAGCCGCTGATTGAGCTCCTGCACGTCGAGCAGCTCGATCTCGAGCTGGTGCCCCTTCACCTCGACCTCGCCGGTCAAGAGGCCGTGGAAGAGGAAGGTGTCGTTCGGGCAGGTGGAGATCCCGAGCCGGAGTCGGCGACCGCTCACGGGGCGCCCCCGGCCAGGATCGACCTCGCGCACTTCGCCGCCGCGAGGAGGGCCGGCTCGATGCACCAGCGGTCCTTGTCCCGGTCTCCAGCCAGGTTGGAGATGCCCCGCACCGCGTGGAGGGGCACGTCCGCCATGCGGGCGGCGAGGGCGACGCCGAAGGCCTCCATGTCCTCCGCGGCGGCGCCCTGGAAGCGCTCGCGGCGACGGAGGGCCTCGGAGGGGGTGGCGGATGCCGCGCAGACGGAGAGCAGCAGGGGCCCCGTGGAGGCCAAGGGGAGGTGCTCGTGGACCTCGCCCTCCGCGTCGCGCCACTGGGCGAAGCCAAGGGCCGAGGGGAGCCGCAGCGCGGCTCCCTCCCCGGCCCCGACCCCGTCCAGCGCGACGGCGCCGAACTCGGCGGCCTCGCCGACCGCTGGCCCTCCCTCGTAGCGCCCCGCGATCCCCAGGAGGATCAGCCGCGCCGGCCGTCGGCGCGCGAGGAGCGCCGCGGTGCGGGCGGCGGCGGCCACGGGCCCGAAGCCCACCAGCTGGACCCCAGGGCCCCCCTGGCCGGCGAAGAGGTCCGGTGCCACGCGCTCGAGGATGGACCGCTCGAACTCCGTGGGGACGCAGAGGAGGGCGCCGCCGGGGTCAGGAGGGGGACTGGACATGGCAAGAACCTGCGCCGGGAAGGGCCCGGGCTCCACCCTGGAGGTGCCGAATCCTGGGTCCTGAGAATATTGGCCCCGCCCGGACGGGGCTGAACGGATGTTCGGGCGATGGCGTGTGTCTACCGAGAGTGGCTCCGCTCACTGGCGGCGGTCTTGCTGATCGCCGCAGGGGCGGGCATGGGGACCTCCTGCGGGGGCGGAGGAGGATCCAGCGCCGCGGCGGCCACCGGGGTCGACCTGGCGGCGCTCGGGGTGACGCCGAGTACCTGGTCCCTCGAGGCGGGCTCGAGCGTCGTGGTGACCGTGGAGGTCGCCAACCAGGGGACCCTCCCCTCCGCGCCCTTCGAGGTCGGGGTCTACCTCTCCGCCGACACCGTGCGGGACGCCCAGGACGTGCGGCTCCTCTCCTGGAGCCTGATGACCCTCGTCGCCGGTGAGACCTTCTCGGCCTCCGACAGCCTCCAGGTCCCGGTCACGACCCCGGCGGGGGAGTACTACCTGCTCTGCGCGGCGAACGACCAGGGGGCGTTCCTGGAGGAGGTGGAGCAGAACAACACGGTGGCGTCCACGGCCCCGCTCCTGATCGCCGAGGCCGAGCGTCCGGACCTCGTCGTCGAGTCGGTCCAGTTCGGGGCGGTGGAGGTTCAGGCGGGGCAGTCCATCGTCGTCGACGACGCCGTACGCAACGTCGGCGTCGAGACGAGCGGCGCGTTCCGGGTGGGGATCTATCTCTCGGACGACGCGCTGATCACGCCCAGCGATGTGCTCATCGGCCAGCGGCAGGTGCTGGACCTCGAGGTGGGGGCGCTGGACCCGGCCAGCGGCTCCCTGACGGTGCCGGCCTTCGTGATGGCGGGGACCTACTTCGTCGGCGCCATCGCCGACGACCTGGGCGCCATCATCGAGATGGACGAGTTGAACAACGAGCTCCTCGCGCCGGGGACCCTGGCGGTGACCGCGGCGCCCGAGCCGGACCTCGCAGCGGCGTCCGTGAGCTTCTCGCCGCCCTCGGTCGAGGGTGGGCAGTCGATCGTGGTGGAGGAGTCCGTCCTCAACCAGGGCCTCGCCGCGGCGCCCCTGTTCCAGATCGGCGTCTACCTCTCCGACGATCCGACCATCGACCCGGCCACGGACATCCTCATCGGCACGCGCACGGAGAGCTTCCTGCCCGTGGGGAGCGTCTCCAACTCGGGCCCGACCTCCATCCCCGTGCCCGCGGGGACGCCGCCCGGGGAGTACTTCGTGGGCGTCTACGCCGACAGCTCCGAGCTCCTGGTCGAGCTCGACGAGGGGAACAACGGGCTCATCGGCGTGGGCCGGCTGACCGTCTCGGCGCCGCCGCTCTCCGACCTCGTGGCCAGCCAGTTCGGCTTCTCGCCCTCCGCCGTGCAGTCGGGCACCGGCGCCTCGATCAACGTCGAGGACCAGGTGACCAACCTCGGGCTCGCGTCGAGCTCGACCGTGCGGGTGGCCGTCTACCTCTCCAGCGATGCCGCCATCACGACCAACGACGTGCTGCTGGGGTTCCACGAGCTCTCCCCCCTGGGGGTCGGGGTCGGCTCCTCGCGGTCCCTGAGCATGCCGGTCCCGGGGGGCATCGCCCCGGGCTCCTACCGGGTCGGGCTGTGGGTCGATGACCTGAACACCGAGCCCGAACTCAACGAGGGCAACAACCTGCTCGTGGCGGGCGGGCTCCTCGACGTCCTCGAGGGCGGCGTCGCTGCCCCCAACCTGGTCACCGAGCTCATGGACCCGGCGGCCTCGATCGCGGAGCCGGGGGAGTCGTTCCAGGTGGTGACGCGGGTGGCCAACGCGGGCGACGCGTCGTGTGGCGCGTTCCGGATCGGCATCTACCTCTCCACCGACGAGACCATCACCAGCAGCGACACACTGCTGGGCGACCGGCTCGTCCCGTTCGGCCTGGGCTCCTCCTTCTCGACGGTCGCCAGCGCGCCGGTCTCGATCCCCCTGGGGACGCCGGAGGGGGAGTACACCATCGGCGCCCTCGCAGACTGGCAGGGGGTGGTCTCGGAGTCCGACGAGACGGACAACAGCCTCAACGCCGCGGGCGTGTTCCGGGTGCAGATCCCCCCGCCTCCGGCGCCCGACCTCACGGCCTCGGCCGTGGACGTGATCGACGCGTCGCCCTTCTCTGCGGGGGAGGTGATCAACGTGGCGCACACGGTGACCAACAGCGGAGACCTCGACGCGGGCTCGTTCCGGGTGGGCATCTACCTCTCCGAGGACGAGGTCATCGACCCCGCGGAGGACACGCTGCTGGGGACCCGGGTGCTCTCCAACCTGGCCATCGGTGCCAGCAGCGCGGCGAACACCACCGTCCAGCTCCCCCCGAGCGCGGTGCTCGCAGCCTGGCGCATCGGCGTCCTGGCGGACGACCTCGAGGCCCTGGCCGAGAGCAACGAGGAGAACAACGGCGCCGTCGATCCCGAGGCCCACGTCATCCAGTGATCCCATGCAGCCGACTCCCGACCC
>CAZEFP010000369.1:0-4229 GCA_964511565.1 uncultured Planctomycetaceae bacterium | reverse complement strand
TCTCGAACCCCGAGTTCCTGAAGGAGGGGGCGGCCATCGACGACTTCCTCAAGCCGGACCGCGTCGTGGTGGGCGCCGACACCGACCGCGCGGCGCGCATCATGACGGAGCTGTACGAGCCCTTCGTGCGGACGGGGAACCCGATCTTCACCATGGACGTGGCCTCCGCCGAGCTCACCAAGTACGCGGCCAACGCCATGCTCGCCACGCGCATCTCCTTCATGAACGAGATCGCCAACGTGTGCGAGCGCGTGGGCGCCAACGTCGACAACGTCCGCAAGGGCATCGGGTCCGACGACCGGATCGGCTCCCGGTTCCTCTTCGCGGGGATCGGCTACGGCGGCTCGTGCTTCCCCAAGGACGTCAAGGCGATCATCCACACCGCGGATCAGAACGACTACGACTTCAGGATCCTGAAGGCCGTGGAGGACGTGAACGCCACGCAGAAGCTCCTCATGTTCGAGAAGATCGTGAAGCACTTCGGCGAGGACCTCTCCGGGCTCCGCTTCGCCTTCTGGGGTCTGGCGTTCAAGCCCAACACCGACGACATGCGCGAGGCGCCGGCGATCGTGCTCTCCAGGGCCCTTCGGGGCGCTGGGGCCACCGTGATCGCCCATGACCCCGAGGCCATGGACGAGGCCCGGGAGCACTACCTGGGTGACGAGATCGAGTACGCCGACAGCCCGATGGAGGCCGCCTCTGGCGCCGACGCGCTGGTCATCGTGACGGAGTGGAACGAGTTCCGCCGTCCGGACTTCGACGCCCTCAAGGCCAGCCTGAAGCAGCCGATCGTCTTCGACGGGAGGAACATCTTCCCACGCAAGACCCTCGAGGAGTCCGGCTTCACCTACCACGCCCTCGGCAGGTAGCCCGGCGCCCGTTCAGTCTGCGCTAGCAGACCCCAGGGGCGCGATCGACGCCACACCACGACAAGGCGGCCCGTTCCCGAAGGAACGAGCCGCCTCTTTGATGTCGTGGCTGTGACTGAGAGCACTCCTCGCTCGTACGCGGAACTCGACGGGGTGGTGTGAACCCTGACGAACGCACGAACGTCTTGTGTCCTCGATCAACGTGATACGAGTTACGTCGCCGGAAACCCACTGAAACCGGAACGTTCATCCGGAAAAAAATCAGCGCCGCGTGACGCCCGCGGAGCGCAGCCAGCGTCGGGCACGCTCTCCCTCCCCTGTCTCCTGCGCCGCGAGCGCGTTCAACTTCTCACGCGCGAGGGCCGCTGCGGCACGCAAGGTCGAGGACCACGCTGCGCACCTCGCGCCGATCGCGTGCGACTCCGCCTCGACCACCGTCCGCGCCAAGAGAGCCGGATCCTGGCTTCGCATGACGACCGCGCGCAGCGCGAGCGCGGCGCTGCACTCGCCGAGCCCGAGCCTGAGCCGCGCGGCCCAGAGGGCGGCGCGGTCCGCGTCCTGCCCCCTCGCGCGGTCCGCCGACGCCACCGCGTCGTAGCCCTCGAGCGCGCCTTGCAGATCCCCGACCCGACGCGCTGCGTGGGCCTCGGTCAGCCGCTCGCGCCACCGACGCCAGGGCTCCACCTCCTGCGTGGACCGCTGCGTCGCGCCGCCAACGCCCGTGCGCGCCGGAATGAGGATCGAGAGGAGAACCAGCCCCAGGCCTGCGGCGACGCTCCACCTGACCGCCCTCCGAAGGCGATGGTGCACGAGCCAGGGACTCGTTCGCCGTCGGCGCACCGTGCGGCCGGGACCGCTCATCGAGCGACCGAGCAGCTGCCGAGGTGCTCGACCACGGCCGCGTGGAGCCGCCGGCGAGCGCGGAAGAGGCGCACCTTCACGAGGTCTCGACTGACGCCGCACGCCGCCGCCGCGGAGGCGGTGCACCCCCCTTCCGCGTAGAAGGCCGAGAGGACGACCCGGTCGCGCTCGAGGAGCCGGGGCCAGACCGCCCGGACCGCGAGCGCGAGGTCCTCTCCGTCGACCTCCTCCCCCTCGATCCGATAGAGGTCCGGCGCCGCGGCATCCCCTGGGACCGACTCGGTGCCAGGGATGAGCAGGAAGGCAGGGTGATCCGGCGGGCTGAGGTGCTGCCAGGACTCCTTGCGCGCGTGGTCGAGGTGGACATTGGCCGCCACCTGCAGCGCCCAGGAGAGGGGGCGCTCGATCCGGTGGAAGTGGTCGCCGTGCCGCGCGGCCCGCAGGAGCGTCTCCTGGGTCAGGTCCTCCGCCTGATGCTCGTCCCGACAGCGTCGCCGCAGGAAGGCCAGCACCTTCGGGCGGAGCGCCACCAGCTCACCCCAGCAGCCCCGCTCGGGAGACGGCCGGCCCCTGCCGCCCCCTTGCGGCCGTGGCCCGCTGGTGTGCTGCGCTCGTCGAGGCGGCGCCGGGCGAGGGGTCTTGGGGCTGCGGCGAGGAGCATCGGGGAGTTGTCGGGTCATGTCGCTATTCCTGAAAGGATCCAAGAGCCCGCGACCCAGGCGCGCCCTGCGGACGCCGTCGGTCGAACCGACCCCCGCCTGGTCGCGGATCCTGGGTCAGGACATCCCGTCGCCCGCTCCGGCGTCGGGCGCGACGCGCTTGTGGAGAACTCCACCCCGAAACTCCGTCACCCCATTCACGGAGGGCCGCAGCGCCCGAGGCGCGGCGGCCCCAAGAACCCCTGGCTGCCGGGCCAGACGGCGCCCCTCACGGCGCGAGGCCGCCCCCGGGATCCGGGAGCGGCCTCGCCGCTGGCCAGCTCATGGCCCGCCCACCCCAACTTGCGCGGGGCGCTGCATTTTCTGGGGAACCGATCAGTTCCGGCGGCGGAACTGCCGGGCCGAGTCGGCCCAGCGGGAGCCCCGGAAGTTGCGGGTCACGAAGTTGAAGAGCCGGTCGGACTGCTCCTTGGCGAGGTCGCCGCCGAGCTCCTGGATGCATCGCCCGGCGTAGAAGGCCGACTTCGGCACGTAGGCGAGCTCTGCGGGGTAGAGCACGACCACCCGCATGAAGGCCAGCTGAGCGCGCTGGAAGAGGGGGCCCGCCCCCTCGGCGTCGCCGGAGGCGACCATGGTCTCGGCCCGCCGGTAGAGGCAGTCCCCCAGGCCACACCAGGCGGCTGCGAGGGTGCGGTCGTCGGCGTTGGGCGACTCGGTGACGCCCTCGAAGGCCGCCTCGGCCTCGCTGAAGGCGCCGCGGCCGAGCATGGACTCGGCGATGGCCACGTCCGCGCGGTTCGAGACCGTCGGGAACACCGCCGCCTGGGAGGAGATTCGATCGAGGGCCGACTCGAGGCCGGTGCCGTTGAGCGACTCGTCCGAGAGCACCGCGCGGAGCTGCTGCTCCAGCTTCCAGCGCTGGGCGAGGTCCCGCTCGAGAACGAGGGCCCCGAAGGCGGCGGCCGAGGCCTTCGCGCCCGCGCGATCCCCGTGGATCAGCTGCGCCTCGATCTTCTTGATGAAGGCGAGGGGGACGTAGCGAGAGTCCGGGTAGGTCGCCACCAGCGCGTCCACGGCCGCGACCATCGACTGGATGGACTCCTCGGTGTTCAGCTGCTCGAAGAGCTCGATCAGGCGGTACTGGGAGTACGCAGCCGCCCAGGGGTGCTTGCGGTCGCCCCGCTCACCGAGCCCGCCGAGGTAGGTCTGGAAGCCGCTGATGGCGCCGAGCAGCGCCCCGTTGGCGGCGTCCACCTCGGCCGCAGCCACGTCCTCGGGCTGCTCGGTGAACTCGACGCGGAGCACGAGCTCCGACTCGACCTCTTCCTCACCGCGGCCCTTCTCGGGCTTGTAGGTGACGCGGTCGAGGGCCTCGGAGATGACGTCGACGCTATCGACGATGGAGCCGTCGGACTTGTAGATCCGGTCCGGGGTGGCGGACGCGTTGGCGGCTGCGGCGACGGCGAGGGAGGCCAGGAGGGTCGTGGAGCTGAGTCGGGTCATCATGAAAACCATCGATCGGCATAGCGGGCGGCGTGCCCGTGGTGACGAGATCGGGCAAGGAGGATGGGCGGAATCGGCTGACCTGTCAACGTGAGCCGGGCCCCATCGGGCCCAGCCGCGGCCAGATCGCCTCAGACACACATGGCGGCCGACACCTCGAGCGCACGCTCCGCCCCGACCAGCTCCGCCGCGACCGCCAGGGCGAATTCCATGGAGGAGCCGGGGCCGAGGCTGGTCAGGACCGTCCCGTCCTGAACCACTCGCCCCTCGGCGGCCTCCGCGCCGGCCCCCAGGAGCTCCTCCCGCACGCTCGGATGGCAGGTCATGCGCCGGCCCG
>CAZEFP010000368.1:2822-4230 GCA_964511565.1 uncultured Planctomycetaceae bacterium | reverse complement strand
TGGGCTGTGAGATGATCACACCGTTATAGAGACTCGATGGCGCCGAGGGCGCTGTGGTCGCCTCGCTCGCGTACCTGCCCCCCGGTCTCACCTCGTCGGGCCAGGTCACGATTCCGGCGGACAAGGAGGAGGGGGTGATCAGCCTGAACGCCGCTGCGGACGCGCGGTTGGGGACCTGGGAGCTGGTGGCCGTGGCCGAGATGGACGGGCCGCAGAGCCGGGTGCAGGCAGCCTCCGCACCCGGGGCCCTGGAGGTCACACCGCCGTTCCTCACGGGGAAGGCCCAGGCGCTCTCCCTGAAGCGGGCGGAGTCAGGGCCCTTGCTGGTCCAGGTTCAGCGGCGCGAGGGGTGCCCCGCCGGCGGTGAGCTCCGGGCCCTCGGGCTGCCGCGTGGGGTCACGGCCGAGGCGGTGACCTTCGAGGCGGACGCGCCCGCCGGATCCTCGGAGGTGCTCGTCCCGATCACCGTGGCCAAGGACAGCCCCACCGGGAAGCACTCCGGGCTGGTGCTCAATGCGATCTTCGACCTGGAAGGCGGCCGCGTGGTGCAGTCCGTCTCCGCCGCTGAACTGAGGATCAAGCGGGCGCCCAAGGCCACGTCGTCGAAGCCCGCTCCCGCGCCTCCCGCCGCTGCGCCTGCCCGTCCGCCGACCCGGCTGGAGCAGCTCCGAGCCGAGCACGCCCGCAAGCTCGAGGGCGAGGGGGGAAGGCCTTGAAGCTCACCCTTCTCTTGCTTGCCGGACTCATGGGCCTGGGGGACGCCCACACGGCCGATACCGAGGCCTCGCCCGGGGGAGACCCGGGGGCGTCCACGGACGTCGCTGCGCCCCCTCGCACGCTTCCGGCGGTCCGGGTCTATCCCCCCAGCGTCGCCCTCGACATGGGGCGGGACCGGCAGCGGGTCCTCGTGTTCACGGAGGCCGCGGGGGGGCTCAGCGGCGACCGCACCGAGGAGGCTGCCTACGAGATCGCGGACCCCTCCATCGCGCGACTCGAGGGCGGGGAGCTGATCCCGGTCTCGGCAGGGGAGACGAGCCTCTGGGTCTACGCCCTGGGCCAGGTCCAGGAGGTGCCGGTTCGGGTCATGGACCCGAACTCGAGTCCGCCCCTGAGCTTCGAGCTGGACGTCGTGCCGGTCCTCACCGCCCGCGGCTGCAACAGCGGCGCGTGCCACGGCTCCGCCCGGGGTCAGGATGGGTTCCACCTGTCCCTCTTCGGCTACGACCCCGAGGGGGATCGCCGGCGGCTGGTGGACGAGTTCCCCGGCCGGCGAATCAACCGCGCCCTGCCCGAACGGAGCCTGCTGCTGGAGAAGGCGACCGGGGCGGTCCCGCACACCGGCGGCGCGCTGATGTCCTCCAGCGACGCCGATCACGAGACGCTGATCGCCTGGCTCCGCGAGGGGGCG
>CAZEFP010000368.1:0-2812 GCA_964511565.1 uncultured Planctomycetaceae bacterium | reverse complement strand
ACAAAATTAAATATCAGCCAGACTGCAGGTCATTTTCATCTCATATTATATTTCATCTCAGCGTTGAGGTAAACACGCCGCATTATTTTTGCGAGCCCTCGAGGCTGTCGCACTTCGACGAGGCCGACGGCCCGGAGCTGCGCTCCATCGAGCTCTTCCCCCCGGAGGTGCTGCTGCGCGGTGCGGGCCAGCAGGTGGGACTGATGGTGCGGGCGAGCTACTCGGACGGCACGGATCGTGACGTCACGGCCCTGGCGCGCTTCCGGACCAGCAACGAGGTCACGGCGGCGCCCGTGGCGGGCGGGCGGGTCGAGAGCGGGCAGCCCGGCGAGGCCTTCGTCACCGCCAGCTACGGTCCCCACACGGTGGGCGTCCCGATCATCGTCCTGCCCGCCGAGGGGGCGGCCGAGTACCGGGATCCGGCGGACCTCGAGGTGCCCCCGAACTGGATCGATGGGCTCCTCGAGGCCAAGCACCGGCGCCTGCGCGTCTCTCCCTCGCCGACCTGCTCCGACGAGGACTTCATCCGTCGCGTGACCCTGGACACCATCGGCCTCCTGCCCACGGCGGAGGAGCGCGCGGCGTTCCTGGCGGACACGCGGCCCCCCTCCACCAAGCGCGCGGCGCTGGTGGAGTCCCTCCTGGCGCGCCGCGAGTTCTCCGACCTGTGGGTCATGAAGTGGGCCGAGCTCCTGGGGATCCGCTCGGACAACCAGGGGGTGAGCGACAAGTCCGCGCTCCTCTACTTCGAGTGGGTGCGCGATCGGTTGGCGGCCAACGTCCCCGTGGACCAGATGGTCCGGGAGCTGCTGACCGCGAGCGGCGGGACGTTCGCGGCGCCGGAGTCGAACTTCTACCAGGTGGAGCGGGACACCCTCGTCCTGACGGAGAACGTCGCGCAGTCCTTCCTCGGGATCCGCCTGCAGTGCGCGCAGTGTCACAATCACCCCTTCGATCGCTGGACCCAGGACGACTACTACGGGTTCGCGGCCTTCTTCGCCCAGGTGGGCCGCAAGCGCGCGGAGGACCCGCGGGAGTACGTCATCTACGACCGCCGCGGCGGCGAGGTGCGCCACCCGGTCACCAAGAAGACCGTCCGGCCCCGGTTCCTGGGCGGCGAGGCGCCGGACCTCGGCGGCCGGGACCGGCGTGAGGTGCTGGCGGAGTGGCTGACCTCGCCGGAGAACCCCTGGTTCTCGCGCTCCCTGGCGAACCGGGTCTGGTCGCACTTCATGGGGCGCGGCGTGGTGGAGCCGGTGGATGACTTCCGGGTGAGCAACCCGCCCAGCGAGGCGGCGCTGCTCGACGGGCTGGCGGCGCGCCTCGTGGAGACCGGCTACGACCTGAAGCAGCTGGTGCGGGAGATCACGTCGTCCCGCGCGTATCAGCGCTCGACGGAGGTCACGGCCTCCAACGCCCAGGACGTCCGCAACTTCACCCGGCAGGAGATCCGCCGGCTGCGGGCGGAGACCCTGCTCGACGTCGTCTGCCAGGTGACCGCCGCGCCCGTGAAGCTCAACGGGCTGCCCCTCGGCGCGCGCGCGGTGGAGATCGCGGACGGCGCGACGAGCAACTACTTCCTGCAGACCTTCGGCCGCGCACCGCGCGAGTCGGTCTGCGCCTGCGAGGTGTCCTTCGAGCCGTCCCTCTCCCAGGCCCTGCACCTGCTCAACGGCTCGACGGTCTCGCGGCAGATCGAGCGAGGCAAGCTCGTGGAGCGCTGGCTCGGTGAAGGCGCCTCGAGCTCGGAGGTGATCACCAGGCTCTACCTGCGCTGCCTCGGCCGCAGCCCGTCCGACGAGGAGCTCGCGTCGCTGGAGGCGAAGGTCGCTGCAGCACCTGCGCCCCAGGCGGCGCTGGAGGACGTCTTTTGGGCGCTCCTCAACTCCCGTGAATTCCTGTTTCAGCACTGACCATGTGGCACCTCCTCCTGCTCTCCGTCGGCGCGACGGCGCCCGCGGGCGACGACGCCCCGCCCAACTTCGCCGACCACGTCGCCCCGGTCCTGCGGGAGCACTGCGTCGCCTGTCACCGGGGGAGCCGGGCCCGGAACGGCCTGGATCTGCGGAGCGTCCGGTCGATTCTCAAGGGGGGGAGCGCCGGCCCGGCGGTCATCGCCGGGGATTCGTCCGGGTCGCTCCTGTACCAGGTGATCGCCCACGAGGCCGAACCCTTCATGCCGCCGGACGAGGACGCCCTCGACCCGGCGGTGGCCACCCTGGTGGCGGCCTGGATCGACGGGGAGTTCGGGCGGATGCCAACGACGCGGGCGCCGCCCCCGAGGCCGCCGCTGCGGCCGTGGTGGCGCCACCGCTCCCCACCGGGAAGGCGCCCATGCCCGAGGGGCTCTCCACCCAGCCGTCTTGGTGGACCGACCGGGGAGGGGCCGTCATGGCCGTGGCGGTGAGCCCCGGGGCCCCGCTCGCTGCGGTCGCCGGCTACCGCCAGGTGAGCCTCTATGGGCTCCCCGGCGGGGAGCTGCTGGGCGTGCTCCCGTTTTCCCCGGGCCAGGTCCACAGCCTCCGCTTCAGTACGGGCGGAGAGACCTTGATCGTGGGGGGCGGCCGATCGGCCGACTCCGGCCAGGCCGTCGCTTTCGAGGTGGCGACGGGGCGCCCCTGGGCCACCGTGGGCGACGAGCCCGACGTGGTCCTGGACGCCGACATCTCGGTGGACCTCCAGCGGATCGCGATCGGAGGTCCGGACCGGACGCTCCGGGTCTACGGAGCGGCCACCGGGGAGCTGGCCTTCGAGGGATCCGGGCACACCGACTGGGTGACCGCCGTGGCCTTCAGCCCGGCCGGGGTCCTCG
>CAZEFP010000367.1:0-4230 GCA_964511565.1 uncultured Planctomycetaceae bacterium | reverse complement strand
AACCCCGAGTTGTACCAGTACTCGGCGAGCGCCGAACCCACCACGAGCCCGGCCTCCAGGTCCTCAGGGCCCTTGACCTCGAGCACCAGCCGGAGGTTGTCCATCTCCTCGAGCAGCGCTCGCCGATCGGACCCCTCGGAGCCCGTGAGCGCGCTCTTCACCAGCGCCGGCACCAGCGCCGCGAAGAAGCTCCTGTGACGGCGCCGCAGCCCGTCCAGCTCGCCGCTCTCCTCGAGGCGCTCCGCGGCGTAGGAACGGATCGACTCCAGCAAGACGTAGCGGACGCCGCCGGCTGGGTCATGGCGCAGCAGCACCAGCGAACGATCCACGAGCCGCGTGAAGTCATCGAGCGCACTCCAGGAATCATCGTCGTCCTTCCAGACGACCTCCTCTGCGGCGGCGAGGGTGAACGATCCGGCGAAGACGGCCAGGGCCCTGAAGATCCGCTGCTCGCCCTCGGAGAGGAGCTCGTGGCTCCAATCGAGCGCCCCGCGCAGGGTCCGCTGGCGGTCGGGCTCGCCGCGCCGGCCCCCGGTGAGGAGCCTGAAGCGCTGGTCCAATCGCCGCGCGATGTCCTCCAGGGACATCTTCCCCGCACGCGCTGCCGCCAGCTTGATCGCCAGGGGGATCCCGTCGAGCCGACGGCAGATCTCCGCAACCGAGGGGGCGTTCTCCTCGGTGAGCACGAAGGCCCGGTTGGCGAGCTTCGCGTTCTCCACGAACAGCTGGACCGCTGCAGCGCTCTCGATCTCCTCCAGGCCAGCCGGGCCCTCGGCGGCCGGGACCTCGAGAGGCGCGAGGCGGAGCACCTGCTCCTCGACCAGCCCCAGAGGTTCCTGGGAGGTCGCCAGGATGTGGGCCCCCGGCGCACCCGCGAGCACGTCGGTCACCAACGACGCGCAGGCATCGAGGATGTGTTCACAGTTGTCGAGGATGAGCAGCCCGGGGCTCGCGCGGAGGTGAGCGCAGATGGCCTCGAGCGTGGAGCCCGCGCTCGAGACCTGGGCCCCCACCACGGAGGCCACGAGCTCCGCGAGCGAGGCCCCGTCCCCCAGCCCGCACAGATCCACGATCCAGATCCCCCCTGGAGCACCCTCGAGGGCGCGGTGGCCCACCTCGAGCGCCAGCCGAGTCTTGCCCGCTCCCCCTGGCCCTGCCAGGGTGACCATCGGCCCCGCGGCCAGCGCCTCCTCCGCCGCTTCCA
This sequence comes from uncultured Planctomycetaceae bacterium, assembly GCA_964511565.1. Lineage (GTDB taxonomy): Bacteria > Planctomycetota > UBA1135 > UBA1135 > Saltatorellus. Next base: position 3,026 of record CAZEFP010000367.1, on the reverse strand, counting down.
GCTCGGCCGTCCGCCCCACGAGCCCCCCCGCCAGGCGAGGCAGGTTGTTGGGGACCCCCGCCGGGCTCAGCTGGGCGTCGGTGAGAGGGCGTTGCTCACGCTCCGCCTCGAAACACCGACGGACCTCCTCCAGCTGGGGCCGTTCGCGGGCGTCCGGAGCCAGGCACCGCGCGAGGACCGCCGCGACCCGCGGGGCGCGCCCCTCGAGAGCCTCCACGGAACGCTCGGGTGCCCTCAGCTCGTGCTCGCGGCGCAACTCGCCGAGGGTTCGACCCTTCATGACCCTCTCCCCCGTGTACAGCTCGCTGAGGACGAGCCCGAGGGCGAAGACCTCGCCCGACGCGCTGGGATGCGCTCCCCCCAGGTCCTCCGGTGCCATGTAGGTGGGCGTGCCGCCGAGTCCGGCCTCGGGGCCATGACTCTCCACCACGGCGAGGCCGAAGTCGGTGAGCCGCACGTGCCCGTCGCCATCGATCATGATGTTGGCCGGCTTGAGATCGCGGTGCAGGATCCCCTTGCGATGTACCTCTGTCAGGGCCGAGCAGATCTCGACGGCGATCTCGGCGGCCTTCTCGCCGGGGAGCGTCCCGATGCGCCGGATCAAACGCTCCAGGGTCTCTCCGTCGACGAACTCCATCGTCAGGAAGTGCCGCCCTTCGAAGGTCCCGATGTCGTGCACCCTGGCCACGTTCGGGTGGGACACCTCGCGCGAGTGGCGCACCTCCGCGAGGAATCGCTCGAGGCTGCCGGCCCGGCCCGCGACGTGCTCGGGCAGGAGCTTCAGCGCGATCGGATGCCCCAGGACCCTGTCCTCGGCGAGGTAGACCTGTCCCATCCCCCCTTCGCCGACCATGGCGACGACCTGATAGCGATCGTCAAGGAGATCACCAGGCGAGAGATCGCCGCCGAAGTTGGATCCGGAGTCGGGCTGCGAGGGGGCGGACATGGTGCCGGGGATAGTATCTCGGCCGCGCCATTAAGATCGAAGCCCCCAGCCGAAGGCTCCGCGGCGACGCGGGTTCTGGCTCCACAGGCCCCCCCAAGAAGTGAACGACCTCATCCAGAGATTCCTGGCCGCGGGCCCCTACGCCGTCGTCGGAGCCTCCGCCGACCGGGCGAAGTTCGGGAACCAGGTGCTTCGCTGCTACGCCCTCCATGGTGAGGTCGCCCATCCCGTCCACCCCGCCGGGGGAATTATCGAAGGCCTGCCAGTGTCCCCATCCCTCCTGGCGCTGCCAGAGCCGGTGGCCCACGTCTCCGTGATCACCCCCCCCCATGTCACCGAAGCGGTCGTGGAGGATGCAGCGCGCGCTGGCGTGGAGGTGCTCTGGATGCAGCCCGGAGCCGAGAGCGCGACAGCCGTGGCTCGCGCGGAGTCCCTCGGTATCAGCGTGATCCACGGGGGCCCTTGCCTCCTCGTCGAGCTCCCGCGGCGTCGCACCCGGGAGTGAGCCTCGAGCAAGCGCCGGGGGTCCACGTGCGGCCTCCGGCGAGAGCGATGGGCCACGGCAATTTGACGTTGTAGTACCCGGTTACTACCCGCGACCGAAGCGCCCTGCCTATGGTTCGGAAACAAAGGTGTTGGTTCCGTGTAGAGACGAGCGCGGCGCTTTTTCCTCGGCGCTGCCTCGCACTTAATTAATTCCAACGGATGTCCAAGACGGTCCTCATGATTACCGGTGACTACACCGAGGATTACGGGTCGATGGTTCCCTTCCAGACTCTCCTGGCACTCGGCCACACCGTGCACGCTGTCTGCCCGGGAAAGCGCGCCGGGGAGAAGATCGCCACCGCGATCCGAGAGTTCGACGGCGCCCAGACCTACACCGAGGGGCCGGGTCACAGATTCACCTTGAATGCCTCGTTCGAGGACCTGGTGGTCGAGGACTACGACGCGCTCGTGATTCCCGGCGGCCGTGCGCCGGAGTACCTGAGGCTCGACGACGAGGTGCTGACGATGGTCCGCTTCTTCTTCGACGAAGGCCGCCCGGTGGCCGCTGTCAGCAACGGAGCGCAGCTCCTCGCGGCAGCGGGCGTCCTTGCGGGGCGAACCTGCTCGGCCTTCCCCACCTGCTTTCCTGAGGTCGACGCCGCAGGCGCGACCATCCCTGATATCGACCTCGACGAGGCTTTCACTGACGGCAACCTCGTCACCGCTCCGGCATGGCTTGCGCACCCAGCCTGGCTGGCGCAGTTCATCGCCCTTCTCCATAGCTAGTCTCGCAGACACCAAGCATCTTCCCTGCTCGCATTCATGTGCAAACTCTTCATCGGCGCAGGTGTCCACCTGTGGCTCTCCCGAACCCACTCCCTCCGCATCGACGGCGTCGCCACGAGCCTCCGCATGGAGGAGTTCTTCTGGTCCGTGCTCGGCCGAATCGCGTCCCGCGACAGGCTGACCCTCAACCAGCTCATCACGAAGCTCTATCACGAGTCCCTCGACGCCGACCACGACGTGGGCAACTTCACCTCTTTCCTGCGTGTCTGCTGCGGCCGCTACCTCGACCTGATGGCCCGCGGCGAGATCGTGACTGACGAGGGGAGCCCGCTCTCCGAGGTCGACGCGGACTCCATCCTCGGCCGGGAGTCAGCCCGGGTCTGAACGCCCTCCAGCGAATTGCAGCGTCGAGCCGCTCCTGGTCCGCAAGGTCCGGGCGCGGCTCGTTCGCTCCGGACGCGGGGTCTCAGACCTGCTGGCGACGGACGGACCAGATAAAGCCGTCGTACCAGAAGTGCATCACGGAGACGACCAGCGTGAGGGCCCAGAGGGCCGTGATGCTGGTGTCCATCACCTGCACGCCCAGCCCGTACGCGCCCGAGAGGCCGAGGAACAGGGCGAGGGTTGCGGGCCGGCCGAAGCGCCGTCCTTGCATCCGGAAGAGCCGCGCCATGTTGCCCCGCTCCGACCACCAGACGATCCCGAAGTACTGGAGCGCGTGGAACAGGTTCATGATGAAGAAGGCCTCCCCGAAGCTGTTGAAGCCCCAGGTGTAGATCGAGCAGAGGCCGGTGCTGGCGAGCAGCCA
>CAZEFP010000366.1:0-4246 GCA_964511565.1 uncultured Planctomycetaceae bacterium | reverse complement strand
GCCTCCCCAGCCTCCGTCCCAGAGGCCGATCTGCTTCACGAGGAAGTCCGAAGCGGCGGGCTCGGCGGTGAACATGATCTGGATCACGTCGCCCCGGTCGCCCATACCGATGAAGCGCTTGTTGAGCGCGCCGAGCTTCTCATCCAGCTCCGCTTGCTTGAGTCCGCGGCCCAGCTCGTCCTCGTCGAGGACCCGGAAGGCCTCGCCCACCAGCAGTCGACGGGGCGCGTGCGCGTCGGGTGGCAGCTCCGGTCGGTCCTCGACGCCCGCCCGCCGCAGGGCCTCGTCGCTGCACCACGCGAGCTCCTCGGCCGAGATCTCCCAGGGACACGAGAGGAGGAGGGCCCCGTCCGGTCCGATCCAGAGGTGGTGGGGGAGCGCGATCACGCCGGTCGCGTTGGGGGTCACCCAGCGCTCCAGCACCGTGGCGAGGTTGTTCCGGTGGTTCCTCGGCTCGACCCCCTTCATCCTGGGGAGCTTCTTCACCTCGTCCTCGCCGAAGGACCAGGCGGGCACGTTGATCGTCGCCGCCGCGGCCTTGGCGGCGAGCTTGTCCGTGTAGACGTCCTCGACGTGGTTCGCCGTACGGCCCTCCTGGGCCTCACCTAGGGCGACCATCACGACCCTCTGCTCCTTCTCCGCGCGCTCCAGAGCGCGATCGATCTCCGCGCTCCACTGGATCTTGGAGCCCACGGGTGAGGGGGCGAGGGCTGGGGGCGGGGGAGGGGCGGCGTGCCCCGTGAACAGGAGGAAGGCGGTTGCGAGCATGGTGGAGTCAGGGAAGGAGCGGCCCGTTCAGCCTAGGTCACCGAGGGTGCCGGACGGTGCCCGGCTCTTCAGGCTGAACAGAGGCCCAACAGTCTCCGCCCCCGAGGGGCCGTCGAGGCGCCTGCTCGGCCTCGGCCGATGCCGCGGGAAGGGGGGCCTGAGGGCATTCCCCGTCAGACGAACGTCTCGGGTCCGGGCCGAAGCCCTTCTGACCTGTGGAGCCGGTGGCTACGATCGCGACCATGTCGAAGATCCTTGGACTCTGCTCCGGCGACCCCACGAGCCGGCGCAGCTTCTCGGGGTCCGCCCGGCAGCTCTTCCTCGCGCTTGACGAGCTCGGAGCTCTCGACGACGCGGTGGACGTGGACCTCTCCCGTCCGATGGGCCTCGCCACGCGCGCCGTCGAGCTCGCCCGCTCCCGCCGATTCGCGGCCCATCGGCTCCGGGCCCGCTGGTCGCCGATGGCGATCCACCTGCGGTCCCGTCGGGCGCGCAGGTGCCTCGAGCGCTCCGGCGCCGAAGCCGCGCTGATGTACGGGACCGACTTCTTCCCCGCCGAGGAGGGCGCCCCGTCGGCGATCCCGGTCGGCGCGGCCCTCGATGCGACCTTCGCGCAGATCGCCAGGGCGGGGGAGCACGACTTCGGTCGGCTCACCCCCCTCGAGGTCGAGGCCTGCGTGGCCCAGCAGCGCCGCATCCTCGAGCGCTGCGCGGTGCTCTTCCCGCGGACCCGATGGTGCGCGGCGTCCCTCGAGGAGGACTATGGGATCCCCCAAGAGCGCCTCGTGATCACCGGTGCCGGAACGAACTTCGATCGAGCGCTGCCGGAGCGCGAGCCCCAGGACGGTCGCACCATCCTCTTCGTCGGCCGGGACTGGCAGCGCAAGAACGGCCCGCTGGTCCTCGCCGCGTTCCGCATGGCGCGGAGGGCGCGACCGGACCTCCGGCTCGAGGTCATCGGGCCGGCGGGGATGAAGGTGGATGAGCCTGGGGTCGAGTGGGTGGGCGCCCTCGATGGAGAGCGGCGCGGCGAGCTCGAGCGTCGCTACCTGAAGGCCTCGCTCTTCCTGTGTCCCTCACGCTTCGAGCCCTTCGGGATCGCGATCCTCGAGGCCATGTCCGCCGGATGCCCCGCGGTCGCCCTCGACCGCGGCGCCGCGCGGGAGATCATCGACGACGGCATCACGGGCTCCCTGCTCCGGGACGACGAGCCGTCGACGCTCGCCGAGGCGATCCTCGCATGGACCTCCGACATGGACCGACTCTCGGCGGCCGGAGCACAGGCCAAGGCCGTGGTCGAGGAGCGCTGGGGGTGGGATCGGGCGGCTCGTCGCGTGGAGGAGGGGCTCCTCTCGGGCGGAACCGGGCCGGTGCTCAGGCCTCGCGGAACCCGCATTCGGCGGGGGCCAGCTCCGGTGGAGCCGCTCACTCCAGCGGCGCGCGTGCACTGATCGAGGGGCCGCGGAGCGGCCCCTGGGGCACAATCCTCATCGGGGATCAAATAGTGAGGGCGTCGCGCGAAGTCCCAGGTGTCCTTCGCGTTCGTTCCTGCCCACCGCCGCCATGCGTCCCTCCTCGTCCCTCCTCGTTCTGTCCTTTCTGCTGCTCTGCGCAGGCTGCGGCTCCGTCCCGGAGGTCGAGCCCGTCCAGAACGGCGCGTTCACCCTGTCGGATGGCGGAGAGGGGGTCGGATTCGAGCGGTATCGACTCTCCCTGCCCGAGCCGCTGGACCTCGACCGCGCGCAGGTCATCCGGCGCGAGCTGGAGTGGTGCCCGAGCGCGGGGATGGTGGCGTACCTGGACCTCGACCTCCCGTTGCCCGCCGACTCCGCGGAGGCCAAGGAGTCCAGCCCTTGGGCGGCCACCATCTTCGAGCTCCGCCTCGAGGGGCCGGATGGGCGCGTGATCTTCGGGGAGAGGGCTCCCCTCAGGGAGTGGACCTGGTCCGGGGCCGTGGGCGGGGCCACCACCTCGCTCTACACCCCAGGGACGTGCTTCGACTCCGCGGGGGAGGGCCCGTTCACCCTGGTGGCCGAGGTCGTCCCTGCTGCCGGGGGCGCACCGTCAGGGACGCTCGGGCTCCGCGGAGGGGGCTGGAAGGCCGAGGGCGAGCCGATGCCCATGTCCGCGCTCCTTCGCTAGCCGGCCCGCCGCCAAGAGAGGGTGCTCCGGGGGTGGTGAGGCGGGCGGCTGGGTATGGGTAGACTTCACCCATGATCCAAGCGAGTCTGCTCGTGGCCGCCGCGGCCCTCCAGGCGGCCGGCGGAGAGGCCATCACCATCGGCCAGGCCCGGCAGCTCTTCGTGGACCGCCACCTGATCGACGCCACCGACGGCTGTGAGCTCAGGCTCGGAGTCCCAAGGGACGAGGGGCCGGTCTTCAGGTTCGACGCGCCCTGGGAGGGCCGCTTCTCCGCCTACTCCACGGTGATCGCCCACGAGGGGGGCTACCTCCTGTACTACCGCGCCCTCGCCGAGGCCGGGGCCGACGGCTCGGACCGCGAGCGGACGTGCGTCGCGGTGAGTGACGACGGCCTGGAGTGGCGCCGGCCGTCCCTCGGTCTCTTCGAGGTGGACGGCGACCGCGACAACAACGTGGTGCTCGCGGGGGAGCCGCCGTTCTCCCACAACTTCAGCCCGTTCCTGGACACCCGGCCGGGCGTCCCGGCGGGCGAGCGCTTCAAGGCGCTGAGCGGCATCGAGGCCTCGGGCCTCGTGGGGTGGAGGTCCCCGGACGGGCTCCGGTGGGAGCGCGTGCAGGAGGCCCCGCTCATGACGGACGGGATGTTCGACTCCCAGAACGTGGCGTTCTGGTCGGCGGCGGAGGGGTGCTACGTCTGCTACATGCGGACCTGGACGGGGGAGAACTACACCGGCTTCCGCTCGGTGAGCCGGTCCACGTCCAAGGACTTCCTGAGCTGGACGGGCTCGACGCCCATGGCGTTCACGGGGGAGGGGCTCGAGCACATCTACACCAACCAGACCCACCCGTACTTTCGCGCCCCAGAGGTCTACATCGCCATCGCCGCTCGCTTCATGCCCGGGCGCGCGGTGCTCGACGCCGCGAGCGCAGAGCGGCTGGGGGTCGACCCCGGGTACTTTCGGGACTGCTCGGACGCGGTCCTGCTGACCTCCCGCGGCGGGCTCACCTACGACCGGACCTTCAGGGAGGCCTTCCTGCGTCCGGGGGTGGGCCTCGAGAACTGGGTCTCACGGTCCAACTACCCCGCGTTGAACGTGGTCCGGACCGGTCCCGCGGAGATGTCCCTCTACGTCAATCAGAACTACGCGCAGCCGACGGCCGCGCTGCACCGCTACTCCCTGCGACTCGATGGCTTCGCGAGCCTCCACGCGGGCTTCGTGGGGGGGGTGCTCACCACCAAGCCGCTGCGCTTCGAGGGCAACGCCCTTGAGGTCAACTACGCCACCTCCGCCGCGGGGGGGCTGCGGGTGGAGCTCGTCGGGGCCGATGGCGAGGC
>CAZEFP010000365.1:0-4253 GCA_964511565.1 uncultured Planctomycetaceae bacterium | reverse complement strand
CCGGAGCCGATCGCCGAGCGCAGCGCGCGAAGGGTCATGACGATGGGTTACCTCGAGGGCCGGTCGGTGGCGAAGATCGAGCCCACCGACGGCGCCGTCCTCGACCGGCGCGCCCTGGCCCTCACCGGCGCCCACGCGTTCCTCGACATGGTCTTCCGTGACGGGGTCTTCCACGCGGACCCTCACCCCGGGAACGTCATGATCCTGAACGACGGCCGCCTCGCGCTCCTGGACTTCGGGATGGTGGGGCGCGTGGACCGTGAGACCCAGGACGACCTCTTGGACCTCATGCTGGCCTTCGTCCAGGCGGACGAAAGAGAGATCCTGCGGATCGTCCGCAGGATCGGCGTCTTCCCGCCCGAGGTCGACGACGCCGCCCTGCGCCGGGACATCCTCGACTTCCAGGGCGAGCTCGCCACCGCACCCATCGCCGAGATCGAGGTCGGCGCGCTCCTCGAGGCGTTCACCTCCACCCTTCGGCGCCACCGGATCCAGCTTCCGCCGACGGTGTCTATGCTGGTGAAGCTCCTGATCATGCTCGAGGGCACCTCGCGGCACCTCGACCCGGACTTCTCGCTCATGGAGGTGCTGCGCCCCTACTGCGAGAAGCTCGTCCTGCGGCGAGCGGCGCCGCGGGAGCGCGCGCGCCGCGCCCTCGAGACCGGTCGCGACTGGACACGCCTCCTCGGGCGCCTCCCCGGGCTGCTCGATGACACGGCTCGACGGATCGAACGCGGCCAGGTCAAGATCGACATGGTGCACACCGGACTGGAGGCCACCGTGAACCGCCTCGTCTCGGGCCTGCTGTGCGCTGCCATGCTCCTCGGCGGTGCGATGCTCTGGGCGCTGAAGGCCCCGCCCGTCATCGCAGGAATCCCGGTGGTCGGGGTCTTCGCCACCCTCGTGGCCCTCCTGCACGGGATCCGCCTCCTGTGGCAGGTACGCCAGGCGCAGAGCTAGCGAAGCCCCTTTGATTCGCCCCGCTTATCGCGGCACATCGCGTCACCGTCGAGATCCCCTCTTGCCCCCTGCGTAGACTCGATCTCCGCGGGAGGCCATGGGGACCTCCCGGTCCTCGCCAGGTCAGGCCTCCCACAGCCACGTCCCTCGACCCGTCATGTCGCGCTCCCTGATCGCACCCTGCCTCGCAGCTGTCACGCTGCTGGCCGCCCAGCGCCCCGTCGCCGCCCAGTCCCAGCTCCTCGGACGGGTCCCCGCTCAGGCCCACACCGTGGTCCACGTGCAGGACGCCACCGCCGTGCTCGAGCAGATCCAGCTCAACGACGTGTACCGCCTCCTGGGAGACGAGGCCGGTGACCCCCTACGCGGGGTCATGCGGGACATGTCGCCCGAGGACTTCGACTCCATGCTCCACCTGGGCAGCGCCCTCGCCGGCGAGGCCGTGCTGTTCAAGAGCAAGGCCGGCGCCGGCCTCATGGTGGAGCCGGGCGGGGATCGCGGCAGCCTCATGGCGGCCGTGCGCGCCTTCACCCAGACGCCCGAGCTCGACGAGGGCATGACGGTGCAGCGGCTGGGCGCGTGCCGGGTGGAGAGCACCGCACCGCTGGATCTCGAAGCTCCCGCGGCGACCGGTGGCCGGGAGGTCATCGAGCTCGCCTCCCTCGACGCCGAGCTCGTGAAGGTGATGATCAGCGGTCCCGACATCATCGCAGCGGTGAGCGGCCCCCCCGCCAGCGTGACCGCCTGGACCCGGGCCCTTTGTGGCCCCGTCGCGGACTCTGCGCCCGCTCCCATCGCGACAAAGCTCCGGGCCGCCCGGGGCAAGCACGGTCCCGCAGGGCAGATGGAGTTCTTCACCGACCTCTCCTTCTTCAAGGACGAGGCTGCCGCGGCGCTCAAGCAGGCGGGCGAGGGGATGTCCATCGACCCCTCCCGGCTGATCGGTCTCGAGGACGACGCCTTCCTGTACGGGACCTTCGCCCTGCCGGCGGGGATGAACCTCGACATCCGGTTCCACCTCGAGGTCAAGCCGGGGACCCTGCTGGCGAAGCTGGCCGACACCATGCGTCCGGTCCCCTCCGACCTCCTCGGCAAGATCCCCGCCGAGGTCACCGGGCTGCACTGCATGCACTGGGACTTCAATCGCTGCTACGAGGTGATCCGGGAGGCCCTGCGGGCGGACCAGCAGGAGCGTGGAGCCGAGCGGCTCGACCAGGCGGTCGCCGCCGGGAGCGCGCTCGCCGGGAGCGACCTCGAGGAGGAGTTCTTCGGCCAGTTCACCGGCGTCTTCGGGCTCTTCTTCATGCCCCCTGAGGACCGCCTGAGCCTCGCGGACCTCGAGGGGGGCTTCTTCGAACTCATCCTGCAGATGGGCCTGTTCGCTCGGGTAGAGGACACCGACACCACCCTGGAAGCGTTCGAGGCCCTGGTCGGGGCGGCGCGGGCCGACCTATCCACCGTCGAGGACGAACGTGGCTTCGATCGGATGGTCCCCCGGGATCTGGACCCGTGGACCGGGGGCCTCGCCTTCGGCGCCGGCCACTTCCTGCTGACGGCAACCCACCGTGTCATGGACGCCACCCTCACGACGGTCAGCGGCGACACCGCTCGATCCCTGCTCTCCGGCGGCAAGCTCCAGGCCATCTTCGACGGTCAGCAGGGAGCGGCGGCCATCTCCGCCTTCCGATTGGGAATGCTGCGCCAGCTGATCCGGGAGGAGGAGCGCGGAGTGAAGCTCCCCGAGGGCATGGAGGGGCTCTACGAGACCTACGTGGTGACCACCATCCGGAGAGCCCGCGACGGCTTCAATCTGCGCGTTCAGCTCCAGTGACCCTCGGCGGTGGCCTGGACGCCGCGCTAGTCGACCCAGCCGAGCACGTTCCGGATCACGCTCCAACGGGGCGTGGACGGAGCGGCCCCTTCGCCGAGGATCCAGTACCGCCGCAGCCGCTCCAGGGTGCCCGACGCCCGTCGGAGCTCGATCCAGTGGTTGAGGAACTGACGGAACTCCGGATCACGGCCGGGGATCGCGTAGACGAGGGGCACTCCGGTGCGCTGCTCGAGGACATGAACGACCGCGAACCTGGGGTACCGCAGGGTCCACGCTGACCCCACCTCCGCGCTCGTCACCAGCGCGTCGTAGGCGCCGTCGGACTCGAAGAACTCACCGAGGCGATCGATCTCCACCATCTGGACCCCCTCGACGTCGACCAGGCGCTGCGCGACCCGTTCGGACGCGTAGCCCCCGCGCCACACGGCGATCCTCAGCCCCTCGCTGGCTGCGATCCTCGCGAGGCTCGAGAACTCCGCGCGGCGGTGATCCTCGACCACCAGCGCCGCGGTCACGGTCAGGTACGGCGCAGTGAGGTCCACCCGCTCCGAGCGCCGCAGGGTCAGCTCGATCCCCGACATCGCGACGTCGAAGGCGTCCTGCTCGGCCTGCTCCCGTAGCCGCTCCAGATCCAGAGGGACGAACTCGAGGGCCATACCCTCCGGCCCCAGCACGTCCATGCCCGTGGGGCCGCCCTCGAGTCCCCCGACACTGAGGTCGAGGGCGAGCCGGTGGGCCATGTCCACGTCCAGTCCCACCAGCTTGCCCTCCCGGTTCATGAACGAGAACGGCAGGTGGTCCATGGCGACGCCCACGCGCAGCACGCCGCGTCGTCGGATCCGATCCAGCCGGGACTCCCCGGGCGCCAGCGGTTCAGGGTTCGGCCCAGCCTCCCCCATGACAATGGCCATGGCGGCCGATGGCTCCGCCGACTCCATGGTCGCGAGCACATCCTGCTTGCCGAACTCTGCCGTGAAGCCCCTGGCGAGGTGCGCGCGGGTCCCTCCAATGGCCAGCGCCCCGACCGTGGCGAAGCCCACCCCTCCCAGGGCCAAGCGCCGCGGGCGGAGCCCCAGCCCCCCGCCCATCCAGACGGAGGCCAGCACCGCGAAGCAGAGGATCCCCATGGTCCCCAGCACGTCGCATGTCCTCGACGCGGCGACCCCCGAGAGCAGGAAGAGCTGGAAGACATCCGATGGCAGCTGCTGCTGTTCGAGGAGCATCGGGATGGTCACCACGAGGCTGCCGAAGGACCCCAAGAGCCCGGAGGCCATGAACTCTGGATAGTCCCCCGGTCCGAGCGGCGCACCGTAGAACCAGGCGGCGAAGGGCACGAAGAGGAGGCTGAGGATCTTGCCCAGGTGCGGGAAGGGGTAGGCCAGGGCGACGAGCGCCGACGGCGCCACCTCGGCCTTCACCTCACGATCCTTCAGGAGCTTCTCCACGCTGGCCACGATCATTG
>CAZEFP010000364.1:0-4291 GCA_964511565.1 uncultured Planctomycetaceae bacterium | reverse complement strand
TGGCGCCCTTCCTGACGCGCTCCATGAGGCCCCGCTCGTACTCGGCATAGCGCTCGCGCTTCGCCCGCTGGTCCGCGTCGACCTTGCCCTTGGGGGCGCGGCCGAACATCTTCTCGCGGGCCTCCGCGAGCTTGGCGTTGGCCTCGTCCTTGGTCATGGCGCCCTTCCTGACGCGCTCCATGAGGCCCCGCTCGTACTCGGCATAGCGCTCACGCAGGGCGCGCTGGTCGACGCTCGCGTCGGCCGGCCGGTCGGTGGACGCGCGGCGGAGCGCCTCCATCATGGTGCGGGCCTGGGCCGGGGTCAGCTCGCCCGCCTCCACGGCGCTCGCGAGCCGCCGTTGGACGGCCTCGAAGTCCTGGGCGTACGCCACGCTCATGGGCAGGAAGAGGGCGCCAAGCGCGAGGCAAGCAGAGAGGAACCAGCGAGGGGTCCGCGGGAGTCGGTTGGAGAGGATCATGGTCAAACGAGCTTCGAGCTCCTCGCCGCTTGTGAGGGTGCTGGCCACGAGAGGGGGGCGAACACCCTCGGGGGACAGGAACTCCGCGACGGCCAAGAGCGAGCTGGCGTAGCGGCGTTGATCAGGTCGAAGGTTGGAGAGGACCACAGCGTCGCAGGCGAGCTCCTCGTTGGCGCGCAGGTGGTGGCGGGCCCACCAGGTGACGGGGTTCCACCAGAAGGCGACCCCCGACAGCCACTCGACCCAGCGGACCCAGTGGTCACGGCGCTGGATGTGGGCCAGCTCATGGGCGAGGACCAGGCGCAGGTCCTCGGAGGAGAGGCTCTTCAACAGGGCCGAAGGCACGACGATCCGCGGCGGCCCGGCGAGCCACCAGACGTAGGGGCTGATTCGCGCGGTGGTGGTCCACACGGCAGGGGATCGGCGGAGCCCGAGGCTGCGGCTGACGCGGTCGCTGAGGCCCTGGACCTCGGGCGACGCGGCGGTGGTCGCGCGGCCCATTGCGACGTGAAACTGGCCGACGCGGATCAGGGAGACCGTCAGCGCCAGGGCCGAGCCCAGCAGCCAGACCCAGCCGGCGACGCGGCGCGCGGGGAAGGCCTCGGCCCGGGCCGAAGTGGTGGCAAGCTCCGCGTCGCGGAAGTCCAGCGCCGCGAGGTCGCCTCCGGAGATCGGGGAGGCCCCGGGGGAAGTCAGCTGCTCCTCGACCAGAGCCAGCTCCGCGGTGGTGGCCGGGCTCTCGAAGGGGATGAGCGGGACGGTGATCACCGGTGGGGTGACGAGCTTGAGCAGGACCCCGAGCCACAGCGCATGGGCGAGGAAGGGGTGGCGCCCGCCACGGTGCACGGCGAATGCGACGAGGGCCAGGGCCGCGGAGACGCAGACGTTGCTCAGGGTGAGCTCCAACCAGAAGGCGCTCATGTCACGCCTTCCCCCGGCCGGCACCGTCCAGCAGGGTCCGCAGACGATCAAGCTCCTTGCGGCTGATCTTCTTGGAGCGGAGGAGGTGGGTGAGGAAGGGCGCGAACGACCCCCCCGTGAGTCGCTCGGCGAGGCCCACGAGCTGCTCGCCCGCGAAGTCCTCGCGGGTCACCGCGGCGGTGAAGACGTGGACGTGGAGGCTGCGGTCCCGTACCACGCAGCCCTTCTCCTCCAGGCTCTGGAGGAAGCGCTGCACGGTCCCGTGCTGCGCCCGTTCGGCGTCGGGGTAGAGGTGCTCGCGGATCTCTCGGGCCGTCAGTTCGCCCTGCTCCCAGAGGAGCTCGAGGACGGAGAGTTCGGCGTTGGTCAGCTGGCTGGCGTTCATGTCTTCGCCCGTTGTAGCGAGTCCCCCGTGGGCGTCTACGGCGAAATGTCGTAGATCTACGGCTTTTTACCGTAGCCTGGCCCGGGTCCTCCCCGCCGGACGGTCCGGACCCGTCGTCTCGACGCGGTGGGGGAGGGCTCCAGGCATCGCTCCTGCGAGGTTTTTGCCCCTCCGTCTCCACCTGGGATGAGGCCATCGCTTCTAGTTGTCCCATGCTGCTCCCCCTGCTGACCACCGCTCTCCTCCTCGCCGGCGAGGACCTGGGAAGGCCCGCTGACGCCGCGGACCGCCATCGATTGACCCTGGTGGAGTCGTCGCCCCTGGAGACCACCCTGGACGCCCCGGACCTGCCCCAGACCGCGGATGTGTGGAAGGCGATGATCGACGGGGCGCGGAACGAGCTGCTGCTGTCGCACTTCTACGCCTCCACCTCGCCCGAGACGCCGCTGAACGACGTGGTCGCGTCCATCGAGGCGGCGGCGCGGCGCGGGGTCCGGGTTCGCTTCCTGCTCGCCGAGCGCTTCCGCAAGACGTATCCCGAGCTCGCCCGGCGCCTCGGCCAGGTCGATGGCGTCGACGTCCGCTTCGTCGACTTCGGGGAGGTGGCCGGCGGCGTGATGCACGCCAAGTACATGGTCGTGGACGGTGAGCAGTCCTTCCTCGGAAGCCCCAACTTCGACTTCCGGGCCATGGATCAGATCCAGGAGCTCGGGGCGCACCTGGTGGACCGCTCCATCGCCGAGGGGCTGTCGCGGATCTTCGAGATGGACTGGGCGCTCGCCGGGGGCGAGGCGGTGCCCAAGGGCGGGGCCGCCCTGGCGCCATCCAAGCTCACGCTCGCGGCGGACCAGGCAGGAGACTCCTCGCCTTCCGTCGAGGCCACCCTCGCCTGCAGCCCGGAGGGGCACCTCCCGGGCGGTCTCCCCTGGGACCTTCCGCTGCTGATCGAGCTCATCGACAGCGCGGAGGCGCGGCTGCGCGTGCAGGTCCTCACCTACGACGCGACGGGCTACGGCGGCGGCTTCTTCGATCGGCTCGAGAGCGCGCTCCGCCGGGCCGCGGCGCGCGGGGTCCGGGTGGAGCTGCTGGTCGCGGATTGGTGCAAGCGCAAGGGGTGCGTGGACGGTCTGCAGAGCCTCGCCAGCCTCGACGGCATCGACGTGCGCTTCGCCGTGATCCCCGAGGCGAGCACGGGCTTCGTGGAGTTCTCCAGGGTGGCTCACGCGAAGCTCTGCGTGGCCGACGAGCGCGCGGCGTGGATCGGCTCCAGCAACTGGGAGGGGTCCTACTTCACCACCTCGCGCAACGTCAGCCTCTTCCTCGAGGGCGCGGCTGCCGGCGCGCGGCTCGCGCGCTGGTTCGACGCCACCTTCCAGGGCGAGTACGCCGAGCCCGTGGTCCCGGGCAAGGCCTACGAGCCGCGCCGCCGCCAGTAGGGGGACGCCCGCGGCTCCCGGGACCGGCCGCCGTCAGAACGGCTGGCCGAAGCTGAGGTAGAGGGCGGAGTTGTCGCCCTCCCCGACCGCGTAGTCGAGGCGCAGGACGATGCCAGCCTCGGGCTTGAGGTCGTAGATGATCCCCGCGCCGCCCATGGGGAACAGCGCGTCGGAGCTGTCGAGGTCCGAGAGGGTCGAGTAGAGGCACCCGAGCCCGCCGAAGAGCGCCGCGCCCCAGGGCCCGTTGACGTCGAAGCGCGCGTCGAACTGCAGCTCCGTCGAGTGCTCCCCGAGGTAGTTCCCTCGCGTGTAGCCCCGCATGTCGATGGAGGAGAAGCCCGATTGGGGCGCGTCCTTCGTCCAGCGCCCCCGGATGTCCGTGGCGAGGACGTGCCCCTCTCCGAAGGGGAAGTACTTCGCGTACGAGAGGTGAAGCGCGTCGAAGGACTCCTCTCCGCCGAGCCCCTCGCGGTACGCCACGTTGTGAGCCGTGAAGTGCTGACCGAGGGTGGGATTCCGGACATCGTCTCGGTCGTCGAACTCGGCCACCAGGCCGAGGCCGTTCGAGCGCAGGCCGGTCAGTCCGATCTGGTTCAGGGCGCCTGCCAGGAGCCCCTCGGCCCCGATGGCGTAGTCGGTGGAGATGCCCTGGACCCCGGCGTACCAGCCGCCCCTCACGCGGTGGAGGTAGCGCGCGCCCACTGCGCCGAGGTTGTCCTCGGTCTCGGCGGGGAGCCCGCTGCCCAGGAAGTCGTCGTACTCGTTGCGGACCTTGCCGCTCACGGCGCCGAAGATCAGCTTGTGCCGGTTGGCGTGGAAGTAGGTGTCCGCGGCGAACCCGAAGTAGCTGGAGTCGGTGTTGCTGTAGCCGCCGAAGAACGTCAGCAGGGACGGGTTGGAGTCCGGGTCGAACTTCCTGATGTAGCCCGCGACGCCGCCGAGGGTGGAGCCGAGCTTGGGGTCGACGCTGAAGGTCGGCGTCACGAGCCAGGGGGACTCAGGGGACTCCGAGGTGTCCGCTGCGACCTTGGCCGCGGCGTCCTCCAGGGCCCCGTCGGATCCGGGGGCCGAGGGGTCCTGGGGGCTGGC
>CAZEFP010000363.1:0-4292 GCA_964511565.1 uncultured Planctomycetaceae bacterium | reverse complement strand
GCGGACGAGAAGACGCGCGAGACCCTCTGGGCCATGAGCACCCGGGACGTGGACGCGGCCACGAAGTTCCTCCTCAAGCAGGACGGGGTCCACGCCACCAACCTCTCCCTCGTCGGTGTCGGCGCCGGCGCCGCGCTCGCCGTCCGCCGCGCGGCCAAGGACGAGAACGTGCGCGCCGTCGTCCTGATCGACCCCGCCAAGGAGTCCTTCGGCTTCGACGTCAGCGGTGGTGTCGGGGACCTCGGCGGCCTGCCGACCCTGATCCTGGCCCCCAAGTCCAGCCGCGAGGCCGCCGACGAGATCCAGGCCTCGGCCCACGAGGCCAACGAGGGCCTCGAGTACGTGGAGATCAACGCGCTCAAGAACGACTCCGCGGAGATCCTCAGCGACAAGCGCCTGAAGACCTCGGCCTCATCCTGGCTCCGAGACCAGGTCATGCCGAAGAAGTGAGGCTCGACGCCCCCCCTCGAGTCAGCGCGGAGCCGGTCACGGCCCCGCGCTGATTTCGTTCTTGGGGTCGCGCAGGACGGAAGGGCCGATCCAGCGGTCGCCCCTGGGGTCGGGCGGGGTCAGCGCGGGGCGCCGCAGGAGGCCCGCGGCCCGGTGCGATTCCGAGGGCTGGGCCGGGTAGACTTCAGCCTCATGTCCATTCGAAGCCAGGTACGAGCGCTGCTCCCGGCCTCCGTCCGGGGGCGGCTCCGCCACGCCCTCGACGTGGCCGACACCGAGTGGCACCACCTCTTCCGGCGCCGCGCGATCCGCCGACGACTCGAGGAGCTCAGGAAGCTCCCGCGCGGCCTCCACGTGGAGGGCACCAACATCTGCAACGCGAGCTGCGTCTTCTGCGCTTACCCGCAGATGGAGCGTCGCAAGACCACGATGTCCATGGAGGACTTCAGGAACGTGGTCGACGCCTACACCGAGATGGGCGGACGGAGCGTCTCCCTGACGCCCATCGTGGGCGACCCATTCGTGGACAAGCACATGTTCGAGCGGCTCGACGACCTCATGGGCCGAGCCGAGATCCGCTCCATGAGCTTCTACACCAACGCCATCCTGATGACGCGTGAGAAGTCCGAGCGCCTGATGGCCTACGCGGAGAAGCTCCACGTTCACGTCTCCTGGGGCGGCTTCGACGCCGAGACATGGAACGAGATCATGGGCGTCTCGAAGTTCGAGGCGGCCCGGGATGCGGTGCTCGACTTCCTCGAGGTCAAGGACTCCACGGGAACCGCGATTCCCTTCACCCTGGCCTTGCGCTGCCCCCGCTCCGCCTGCCACGGCGAGCTGTGGGACCGGCTGAGCGAGTACGAGGCTCGGGGCCTGGTCGAGATCGCGGACATGCCGGACTACGACTCCTGGGCCGGCAAGGTCACACCCGAGGCCCTCGACGGTGTGGGCCTCAAGCCGCGCAAGATGCCCTACAAGCGCGGCGCCTGCGAGCTGCTCTTCACCAAGCCGGTGGTCCTCGCCAACGGCGACGTGAACGCCTGCGCCTGTCGGGACGTGGAGGCCGAGCTCGTCGTGGGCAACGTCAAGGAGACTCCTCTCTCCGAGATCTGGGCCGGGCAGGGGATCGACGAGCTCATCGAGCAGCACGAGGCGGGCGACTACCCCGACGTGTGCAAGCGATGCACCTACTTCGTCAGCGTCTACAACTCGCGCAAGAGCCGCACCTTCGCGAGGGACGGACAGCCCTCGGGGAACTGGGCCGAGGACTGACTCAGTCGAGCGCGTGACGCTTCAGGTCACCGATCGAGACATGCTCGAGGGCGCTGGCATGGGTGGCCGCGAGTCGCACCTTGGGCGCACAGCCGGCCTCGAGCGCCTCTCGCCAGCGAAGGACGCAGAGACACCAGCAGTCGCCGGGCTTGAGCCCGGGGAAGGCGAACTCCGGCCTGGGCGTCGAGAGGTCGTTTCCCATCGAGACGCTGAAGAGCAGGAACTCCTCGGTGACCTCCGCGCAGACCGTGTGCCGCCCCAGGTCGTCCTGACCGGTGCGGCACGAACCGTCCCGGAAGAAGCCTGTCATGGGGTCGGTGCAGCACGGAGCGAGCGGTTCGCCGAGTACGTTCTTCTCGATGATCTGGATCATGGACGCAGGTTCTACAGGGTGGGCGCATCGCCCCACCGGGTGACGAAATGAAAGTCGATCGGCGAGCCGCGCCATCACCCCTCAGGGCCCCAAGAACGCCCCCTGCGACAGGTGGACGCAGTTTTTTGCCGCAAATTCGGGTCGGTTTCGAGACCTCCAGGTGATGCCCGGGCGGAGCGGCCACTATCACGTGCGCGATCGGAGTACTTTTCCATTGCGCCGTGCGCGCTAGGTCGAAGTCCCATCGCTCGATCAACGACTCTCTAGCAACCACTCGACTCTCTAACCCCGTGCCATGAAGACTCTCTCTCGCTTCCTTCCCGTTGCCTTCAGTCTGACCTCGATCGCCGCCGCCCAGGTCACCGTGATCGCCACCGAGCAATTCGACTACACCGCCCCTGGCCTCCTCCAGAACGCCAACACCGGCACTGGCTGGAGCAACGCCTGGGACCTCCCGGCAGGAGGCGGCAACGAGATCGTGATCTTCGATCCCTCCGTTAACCCCCCGATGACCTGCGCCGACGCCGTGGGCAACTACGCCGGCCAGGCCCAGGAGTTCGTCGCTGCCGCCCGTGTCCCGGACCAGACCGGCCACTCGAGCGTCGTCGACAGCGGCTTCTTCGGCGCCGACGGTGCCACCATCTGGATCTCCTTCCGGACCCAGATGTACCAGCAGTTCGGCAACGGCTCCTTCGGCGCCGTTCAGCTCTTCAGCACGCAGGATCCGAGCAACGAGCAGCTCCTCCTGGGGTCCCCCTGGGGCACCACCTCCTGGAACTGGGGCTGGGACGACGAGGGCGGCGTGGGCCTGCCCCCCGAGTACGACTTCACCACGGACGCCTCGCAGTGCGCCAAGCTCGTCTTCCGCATCGACCACCAGCCCGGCGATGAGCGGGTGCGCATGTGGGTCGACCCGGTCGCCGACTTCCCCACCTCCGAGCTCCCGAACCTCGACGGGCTCATCGGTGACCTCCGCTGGGACGAGATCCGCCTGAACTCCGGCGGCTCCGGCACCCACTTCTTCTGGGACGACCTCGTCATCGCCCGCGGTGAGCCCTCTGCCAACGTCGGCATCAACTACTGCACTGGCGTCGCCAACTCCACCGGCGCCGTGGGCAGCATCATCGCGAGCGGCAGCCTGACCCTCGCGGACAACAACATGTCCCTGGTCGCGGCGAGCCTGCCGAGCAACTCCTTCGGCTTCTACCTGACCAGCCAGGTCCAGGGCTTCATCCAGAACCCCGGCGGCAGCCAGGGCAACCTCTGCCTCAGTGGCTCCATCGGGCGCTACGTCGGGCCGGGCCAGATCCTGAACTCTGGCGCCGGTGGCACGTTCACCCTGGGCATCGACCTGACGCAGATGCCGACCCCGACCGGCCTCGTGGCTGCGCAAGCGGGCGAGACCTGGAACTTCACCACCTGGTACCGCGACGCGGTGGGCGGCTCGGCCACGAGCAACTTCACCGACGGCGTCGAGGTCACCTTCCAGTGATGCCGAGGCTCCCTCGCGGAGGGAGCCTGCACTAGAGATCGATCACGCTCATCGTGCCTCGCCGAGAGGTGCGATGAGCGTGTTCATAGATCGCGGGTTCCCCGTGAGCCCATGAGCGCTCGTTCGGGGCACCTCCCCATCGTCCTGGCGCCACCTCGCGTTGACGCGCTGCCCCGCCTGATCCACTAAGATCGCGGGCCATCATGAACGATCGCTCCAGCTACACGCTCCTGGTCTCGCTGACCGTCGCCCTCGGCGGCTTCCTCATGGGCTTCGACAGCGCGGTCATCTCCGGCGTCGTCGACCCGCTCAAGGACCACTTCGACCTGACCCCGGAGCAGGTGGGGACAGCGGTGGCCTGCCTCACCGCAGGGGCCACCCTGGCCATGGCTTTCGCCGGGCGGGTGGCGGACCGATTCGGGCGGAAGCCGGTGCTGATCTGCACCGCGGCGCTCTTCTCGGTCTCCGCGCTCTGGAGCGCGTTCGCCGGAAGCTACGTCGAGCTGGTCACCGCCCGCGTCATCGGCGGCTTCGGCGTGGGTGGGGCCCTGCTGATCGCCCCCATGTACATCGCCGAGATCGCGCCCCCCGAGAAGCGCGGCCGGCTGGTCTCCTTCAACCAGCTCAACATCGTCCTGGGCTTCTCCGCCGCGTTCTTCTCCAACTACTTCCTGGAGCAGCACTTCAAGGTCGCGGCCCCCACCC
>CAZEFP010000362.1:0-4299 GCA_964511565.1 uncultured Planctomycetaceae bacterium | reverse complement strand
GTCCCGCTGGACGCGGTGGAGCTCGTCGGGGGTCAGGGGGGGCGCAGGATGGAAGCGCGGCCGGCTCGCCGGGCCGCGGACGACGTGGGCGCCATCCAGGAAGAGCGCGTGGAAGTGGACGTTCAGCGCGAGGGACGACCCGAAGCGCTGCACGAAGTTCACCGCGCCCGCGTGGGCGCGCGGGGCGCGCAGAGGATCCGCGCGTTGGGATTCTGCACACGGTGCTTCGGGGCACGGCGGTTCGGCACACGGTCCTTCCGGGTCGGGGCCGAACTCGAGGAGGCCCTGCTCCCCCGCACTCCGCCGGTAGGACGCGGATACGGCTCTCAGGAAGGCCCGGGCGACGGCTCGACACAGGCGGGGATCGCAGGCCATGCGCAGGCGCAGCGCCCAGGGGACCGAGAGGACCCACTGCCGCACGGGGACGGGCGGGAGCACCCGCTCGATGAGGTTCGCCGCAACCTCGGCCATCCGGCGCCCCCCGCACGAGGGGCAGAAGGCGCGACCCTTGCACGAGAAGGGGACGAGCAGGTCGGAGGAGCAGTGGGGACAGTGGATCCGACAGAAACCGTGGGCGGGATCGCCGCAGGCGAGGAAGCCGCGCAGCTCCTGCTCGACGTGGCGCGGGAGTCGCCGGCCGCCGTGCTCGTCCTGGAAGCGGGCGAGGAACGTCTCGAGGTGCTCGCGCACGAGGCCGTGGAGCGGCGACGTCGTGGCATCGCGGCGGAGGACCTCGGGCCCCGTTGGCTCCCTCGCTGTGCCGCGCCCCACGCAGGACTCGACGGTTCCGGCGCCGAACGGTTACGCCCCGGGGCGCCCTCTCCAGCGCCCAGCCCGCCCAGCAGGGGCCCGTCACAAATCCGGCGTGGTCAGAGGTGCCCTGGTCCTGATCGGCCAGGCTCAGGCTCGCGTCCTGCGGGGCCGAGGCGGCTCATCCAACCGCTCGAGAGACGCTTCGGCACGCCCCAGCGCCGGCTCCCCACGCGCTGCGGTGCGCTCGGGCAGCCCTGGGGGTCCTTCGAGCGGGATCTTTGGTTTTCGGAAGATCCGCGTGGGTTCGGGGGGGCGCCGCGACAATGGGGGTGACATGGACCTCGATCGGATCATCGACCGCTGGCGCGGGCCCCTGGTGGGGCTGCTCGGTGCGCGGGGCGCGAGCCCGGCGGACGCGGTGGAGCTGGCCCAGGACGCCTTCTCGGAGGCCTACCTGAGCCGGGAGCGGTTCGAGGGGAGCTGGGAGGACGACGGCGCGGTCGGCGCCTGGCTGCGGGGCATCGCCCTGAACCTCCTGCGCGCCGGGGCGCGCCGCCGCTCCGGGGGCCAGCGGCTGACCCTCGTGGGGGACCGGGACGCCCTGGATCGGGAGGCGGTCGACGCGCAGCCCGAGGCCGAGGCGGGGCCGGTCCTCGCGGCGGTGGGGCGGCTCCAGGAGTCGTGGCGGGAGGTCCTGATGATGCGCTACGTGGAGGGCAGCGGGCTGGCCGAGATCGGCGCCCTCCTGGGGATCGGGGAGCGCGCCGTCGAGGGGCGGTTGCGGCGAGCGAGGACGGAGCTCCGGCGGCTCCTGGAGTCGGACGGGGCCATGGAGGTGAAGTCATGAGCGAGGGACTGAAGATCGACGACTGGCTGGACGGCGAGCGGGACGCGCTCACGGACGAGCTCGAGGCGGCGCTCGCGCCGCGCCGGTCGGACCCGGAGGCCTTCGGCGCCGGGGTCCGGGAGCGGATCCGCCGAGCGGAGGGCGCCGAGGGCGTGGAAGGCGGCGCGGAGCCCCTGCGCATGGAGCGTCTGCCGGAGCCGGCGGTCGCCGGCGGGCTCGGCTGGGCGGCGGGGCTCCTGCCGCCGATGCTGCTCTCGAAGGGCGCGAGCAAGGCGGTCCTCGGCGCGAGCACGGCGGCGGCGACCAAGGCGGGCACCAAGCTGACGCTCAAGGCGGTGCCGGCGCTGGCGGCCATGCCGATCTTCACGCTGCTGATGATCGCCGCGACCTTCGTCTACGCCATTCGCGGGCAGCTCGGGCTTTCCGGGGACGGGGCGCAGCGCACGGACGAGCTCGAGGCGGCGTCGGCGGTTCGCGCCTGGTGGGGGCGGAACCTCGTGCCGACGCTGATCACGGCGGCGCTGCTGGTCACGGTCTTCGTGCTGAACCCGGGCGGCTTCTTCGAGCACGGCCTCGTCCTCATCGTCCTGGCCTCGTCGGTGGCCGCCGTCGCCCAGCTCCGCGGCCTCTCCGCGGAGGGGCTCGCCTCGCGCGAGCAGGTCGGCAAGCTGATGGGCGGCTTCCTGCTGTTCGTGTTTGGCTTTGCGCTTCAGGCGCAACAGTTCATGGACATGGCCGGGAGCGCCAGTTCCGCGGGGGCCCTGGAGCGGGTCGCCCCGTTCCTGGTGGTCCCCGCGCTCTCCTTGAGCGCCCTCCTCTGCTTCGGCCTCGGCAAGGCGGCGGGCGGCGGGTCCCGGAAGACTGTGGCCTGGGCCGTGGCCATCTGGGTGCTCGCGATCGGCGGGCTCGGTTCCCTGTGGGCGACCCTCGGCCACGTCGAGGCGGACGCGGAGGACGTCCGGGGCTGGGTCTCCGAGGCCACGGAGGAGGAACTCTCGGAGTCGGGTCGCTGGGACGCCTTCGGGCAGGCCCTCCGGATGATGGACGCGGCGGGAGAGCCCCTGCCCGACCTCTCGGCCTTCGAGGCGGTGGTGCACGAGGAGCTCGCCCGGGAGGGCGCGGACCTCAATCCCCTCTACCTGCTCCCGCTGCTGCGCATGGACCGAGCCCTGGGAACCGGGTTCGCGACGGACCAGGCGCTCCCCGAAGCCCTGCGCGTCGAGCTGGAGGAGTACTCGGACCGCATCGAGGTCCCGGGCCGCGACCGCTTCGACTCGGACGACCACGGCCTGATCGGGCTGCTCGGGTTCCGGGAGCTGGTGCGCTTCGACGAGAGCGTCGTCGCGCGGATGCTGTACCGTCGTCAGGAGCTCGCTGAGCGGATGGCGCCGAACCCCGTGCACTGGACCGGCCCGGGTAGCGAGGACGAGGTCCGGAAGGTCGGCATCGAGTTCTGGCCGGAGCCCTTCGAGCGCACCTGGCGGCCGCTGCTCGTGGCCGAGACCCCCGACTTCGCCGGCATCGCGGAGGCGGGTCGTTCGGAGCTCGCCGCTCGCGTCCTGAAGGACCTGCCAACGCCGGATCGCCACGAGGCCGTCTCGGACTACCTCAACGCCGCGGACGCCCTCGAGTTCTTGGAGGACCCCGAGCGCGTCCCATCCCTGGCGGACCCCGTTCACCGGGCCTTACTCGACACCTGGGTGCGGACCAAGGGCGGGCGTAGCGGCGCCTTCAAGGGGAGCGTCGACGCCGACGAGCGGGACGCCGACGGCGTGGCGTGGGAGGACTCCAACTTCTTCGGGTGGGTCGACACCACGGCGAGTGCGGTCGAGGCCATGGCGCGGTGGGGCGTCCCCGAGGCGCCCGCGGACGGCTCCCGGCCGGGGATCGACCTCCTCGCCCTCGAGCGCTATCTCGTGGAGACCGCCCATACCTTCATGGGCGAGGGCTGCTCCAGCTACAGCGTCCGAGCGGTTGGCGCGCTCTCGGTGCTCCGGACCCTGCCCGAGTTCCGGCAGCAGCTCGAGGCCCACCGGGCCTCGGACGGGCCCCTGGACGTACTCGGCCGTATGCCGCTCGCCCTCTCCGTCCTGCTGCTCTCCTTCCTCGCGCTCTTCGCCACCCTTCGGGCTCCCGTGGAGGATCGCTCGGGGGTGGAGGCCATGGACGGGACGAGCCCGGCGGCGTGATGGCTGCGGCCGCCGCGCGGGCCGATCAGCGTCGCGCGGTGGCGCGGTGGCGGGCGCCGGCAAGGAGCGCGACGGCCACGCCGCCGAGGACGAGTGCCGTGGCGGCGACGCTCCGCGGGGTGACCGCCTCGTCCAGCCACACCACACCCCCCGCCGCGGCCAGCACGGGGACGGTGAGCTGGACGACGGCGGCGGAGGTCGCGGTGTGCCCGGAGAGCGCCGCGTACCAGATGGCGTAGCCTGCGCCCGAGGTGATGGCGCCGGAGGCCGCGGCCAGCAGGAGCCCCTCGGTGCTCCACTCGCGGCTCGAGAGGACGAGCAGGAGGGCGGCCAGGGGGAGGCAGAGGGCGAAGTTGACGGCGGTCAGCCGCACGGGGCGCGGCTGGCCGCGGCCCGCGAGGCTGTAGGCGCCCCAGGCGACGCCGGCGGCGGCCATCAGGGCGGCCCCGCGCGGGTCCACGTCGGCCCCGGCGAGGAGGTCGCCGGTGGGGGCCACCAGGAGCACCACCC
>CAZEFP010000361.1:0-4299 GCA_964511565.1 uncultured Planctomycetaceae bacterium | reverse complement strand
TCCGTCATGACCACAAGCTAGGGCCTGCAGCGCGTCTTGGAACCCTGCGGGCCGGGGGAATCCACATCCCTGACGCTGTGGGGCGCTCCTCGCGGGCCGATGGGAGAGCGACTCTCAGGCGTGCTCGAGCAGGGCCATGACCTCGATGGCGTCCCGGTCGCGCCCGTGGCGACGCAGGGCCGCTGCCAGATTGCGGAGCTGGCGGGTGAGCATCTCCGCGTCCGTGGCGGGTTCGAACCAGCGCGGCGAGGGCGCCACCCCGAGCCGATGGAGCCGCTCCACGCACGCGGCCTCCGTGAGGGGAGTACCGCCGCCGAAGGGGTCCAGGATCTGCTGGCTCGACTCCCCGCGGAGGAGCAGCAGGACCTGGGCGGGGAAGGGGAGGAGGGATGCGTCGAGCCCTGCTCGCCTGCCGACGAGGGCGTAGACGGCGCACAGGGTCAGGGGCAGCCCTCGCCGGTCCTCCACGGCGCGGGTCAGCGAGACGTGGTGGGAGTTGTGGAAGTCGTCGCTCGCCCCGATGAGCCCCGCCTCCCCGGCGAGGACCTGCCCGAGGGCGGCTCCGGCCTCCTCGGTCGTGGCGTCGGGGGAGAGCCTCGCCCTCGTTGCCGCGGCCCACCCGTCCAGCGTCCCGGTGACATCGAGGGCGGGGTCTGCGGTCCCCAGGACCTCGTCGATCGCCAGGAGGCCCGGCTCGAGGGAGGCCTCGGGGTCGAGCAGCAGCTCCCGCAGCTGGTCGAGCCCGCGCTGCCGGCGCAGCTCGATCAGCACCTGCCGAGCCCGAGCTCGGAGCACCGGATCGGGCCCATCGGCGGCCTGGCGTAGGGCTGGAATCGCCGCTGCCCCGAGCCCCAGCAGGGCCGCCTTCACCGTCCGGCGAGAGGCGGCGGAGCCGTCCCCGAGCAGCGGAACGAGGATTTCGGGGGAGGGCGGCTGCGGCATCGGAACGGTGGGGGTTCGCCCGGCACGGTCCAGCCGGCGCAGCCAGACCAAAAAACCGCGCCGAAGGCCTCTGAAGGCGCCCCCTGAAGGAGCTTGCAAATGGGATCCGAGGTGCGGGCGGACTGAGATTGCCCGTCCAGACCCCTCCACTTATCCTCTTTGCCCGGAAAACGGCTCGGGGCCCCCCTCGCAGGCCTCCATTGGCCCTGTCCCTCGCCTTCAGGCCGCAATCCTCAACCCTCACCGCCCCCATGGAAGACGCACCCAGCCACGGCCCCGAACGGGTCGCCGTCGTCGCGGCCAAGCGCACGCCGATCGGCAAGTACCTGGGTTCCTTCGCGGACCTGAGCGCGGCGGACCTTGGGGTCGAGGCCGTGCGCGCCGCGCTCGAGGCCGGCGGCGTGGGGCCGAGCACCGTGGGGGAGGTCTTCATGGGGAACGGTCGGCAGGCCGGCGGCGGGCCCAACGTGGCCCGTCAGGTCTCGGTGCGTGCGGGGATCCCCGAGACCACCTGCGCCACCACGATCAACATGGCCTGTGGATCGGGCCTGAAGTCGATCGTCCTCGCCGCCGATGCCATCCGCCGGGGCGAGATCGACGTGGCCGTCGCGGGCGGGACCGAGTCCATGAGCGGACTGCCGTTCTTCCTCCCCAAGATGAGGCGCGGCTACCGGCTCGGCTCGGCGCCTCTCGTGGACGCCATGTACAAGGATGGCTTCGACTGCCCCCTCGCCGACATGGTGATGGGAGAGACCGCGGAGAAGCTGGCCCAGGAGCTCGGCATCTCGCGCGATGACCAGGACGCCTTCGCCGTCGAGAGCCAGCGCAAGGCTGGCGCCGCCATCGAGGCGGGACGGTTCGCCGCGGAGCTGGCCCCGGTGGTCGTGAAGACCCGCAAGGGCGAGGTGACCGTGGCGGCGGACGAACACCCGCGCCCCGACGCCACCCTTGAGAAGATGGGGCGCCTGCCCGCGGTCTTCGGGAAGCGGTACGACGGGAACGGGACGGTGACACCCGGCAACGCCAGCGGTATCACCGACGGTGCCTCCGCCCTCGTCCTCGCGTCCGAATCGGCCTGCGAGCGCAACGGCTGGTCTCCGCTGGCCTGGGTGGGGCGCGCGGCGCAGTCGGGCGTGGACCCGACCGTCATGGGGCTGGGGCCTGTCCCGGCCTGCGGGCGCCTCGAGGAGCTCACCGGGCGTGCCGCTGGGGACTACGACCTCGTGGAGCTCAACGAGGCCTTCGCGGCCCAGGTGCTCGCCTGTGACCGCGACCTCGGGCTCGACCACGATCGCCTCAACGTCAACGGGGGCGCCATCGCCCTCGGTCACCCCATCGGCGCCACCGGCGCTCGCATCGTCACGACGATGCTCCACGAACTCTCACGGCGGGGGGGCGAGCACGCGCTCGCGACCCTCTGCATCTCCGGCGGCATGGGCCTGGCGGTCGCGTTCGACCGCACGGGCCTCTGAGCGCCGACCCACCAAAGAGCTGTCCCGGCGCCTGCCGGGACCACGCACCACACACTCACATGCAGATCAAGAAAGTCGGCGTCGTCGGTTGCGGCCTCATGGGCCACGGAATCGTCCAGGTCGCGGCCCAAGGGGGCTGCGAGGTCATCGCGCTCGAGTCCGAGCAGGCCTTCCTCGACAAGGGCCTCGCCCGGGTCGACAAGAGCCTCGCCAAGCTCGCCAGCAAGAACGTCGAGAAGGGCAAGATGGACCAGGCGGCCGCGGACGCCTGGGTCGCCGAGGTGCGCGGGCGCATCTCCGGCACCACGGACCGCAGCGGCGTCGCGGACTGCGACCTGGTGGTCGAGGCCATCGTCGAGAACCTCGACGTCAAGAAGGAGCTCTTCGCCTCCCTCGGCGAGATCTGCAAGCCGGAGACGGTCTTCGCCTCGAACACCTCGTCGTTCCCCATCGGCGAGATGGCCGCGGCCTCCGGGCGCCCCTCTCGCTTCGTCGGCCTGCACTTCTTCAACCCCGTGCAGCTCATGCGCCTGGTCGAGGTGGTCCGTACCGACGACACCGACGACGACGTCTTCGAGGCCTCCAAGGCCTTCGGCGCCGCCTGCGGCAAGACCCCCGTGTCCTGCAAGGACACCCCGGGCTTCGTGGTCAACCGCCTGCTCGTGCCGTACATGGTGCAGGCCATCGACATGCTCGACCGCGGTGACGCCTCCAAGGAGGACATCGACGCCGCCATGCAGTTCGGCTGCGGCTACCCCATGGGCCCGCTGACGCTCACCGACTACGTGGGCCTCGACACGACCCTGTTCATCCTCCAGGGCTGGACCGAGCGCTACCCGGACGAGCCCGCCTTCAAGATCCCCGCGTCCCTCGAGCGCCTCGTGGCCGAGGGCAAGCTCGGTCGCAAGACGGGCGAGGGCTACTACAAGTGGGAGGGCGACAAGAAGGCATGATCGCCGGCCTGCTCGCCCCCGCCCTCGCCGCCGCCCTGATCGGGCACGGCACGAGTGAAGCCCCCGTCGCCGGCCCGGCGCCGGGGATCTCCGCTGCGTCCGTCGCGCAGCGGGGGGTCGAGCTGTCGGCGACCATCCCGTCGCTCTTCCTCGAGGGTGAGCCCTTCGTCGTGTCCCTCGAGATCACGGCGACCGGCGACTCCTCCGTGGACCTACCCGCCTGGATGCTCACGCCCGCGGCCTGGTCCGCGAGCCGCAAGGCGCTCCAGCGTCGCCCGAAGAAGGCCAGCGTCCCGCTGCAGCCGGGCCAGGTCCTGACCGTCAGCCTGGACCTGGCGCCCCTGATCCAGGAGCGCTTCGCCAAGCCGACCGACTTCTCCCTCGCCGTCGAGGGCGCGAAGGACACGAAGCATGACGTGATCTGGCTCGGCGCGCCCGAGGCCGAGGTCGACTACACCCAGCTCTCCGGGAAGCTCCTGGAGGACTACCAGGTCGTGCTCTTCACCAGCGGCGGCCCGATCTGGGTGGAGCTCTGGCCGGACGTGGCTCCCTACCATGTGCGGAACTTCCTCGACCTGTGCTCCTCCGGCTTTTACGAGGGCTCGGCCTTCCACCGCGTGATCCCGGGCTTCATGGCCCAGGCCGGCCGCTCGAAGGACGGCAAGCCCGCGCCCCGCAAGGTTCAGGCCGAGTTCAACAGCCGTCGGCACGTGGCCGGGGTCCTCTCCGCGGCGCGCCTGGGGAACGACATGGACTCGGCCGAGAGCGAGTTCTTCATCGTCCACCGCACCTCGCCGCACCTGGACCAGACGTACAGCGCCTTCGGGCAGGTCATCACCGGCATGGAGGCCGTCGAGGCCATCGTCGACACCGTGGAGAAGAACGAGGCCTTCCTCGAGAAGCTCAAGAAGGGTGGCGTGCGGATCGACGAC
>CAZEFP010000360.1:0-4301 GCA_964511565.1 uncultured Planctomycetaceae bacterium | reverse complement strand
CTCCGCGCCGACCATGGCGCGCCGCATCGTCGCGGCGCCCCCGGCGAGCGGCGCGCGCATCCTCGAGCTGGGGGCGGGGCTCGGCCTCGTCGGGATCGCGGCCGCGTTGGCGGCCGGGGGACGCGCGGAGCTCACTCTCTCGGACCACGACCCGCTCTCTCTGGCCGTCTTGCCCATCAACGCGGCCCTGAACGGGCTCGGCGGGGCGCAGACGTGGAACCTGGACTGGCGGGAGCTCGACCGGGCCGAGCCGGGGCAGTTCGACCTCCTCGTGGGGTGCGATGTTGCATATGAGGCCCGCCTTCAGGAGCCCCTGCTGGACGTGGTGGGCCGCTACCTGGCGTCCTCCGGGGTCGCGCTCTTCGCGGACCCCGGCCGGACCCGCCTCCCGGGGTTCCTGCGGCGGGCGCGTTCGCGCGGATTCGTCGTGGAGACCGAGGACAGCGAGGGGAGGCCCGCGGAGGCCGAGCCGGGTGCGTTCCGGATGGTGCGGATCGCCCGCGACCCGGAACATCTTTCCAGCGCTCGCTGACGTGGAGCGGGAAGTTCTTTCCCGCCCGTGATCGATGATCGTGCCTGACGGCCCCTGGGCGGGGTTGGCACCCCTCTTGCGTAGGGACTGGCATGAACGTCGGGCTCTATCGAACGGTTGCCGCCATGAGCGCCAACCAGCAGCGCGTCGAGATCATCAGCTCGAACATCGCGAACGCTGACGCCACGGGCTTCAAGCGGATGCTGCACGTCGCCCACGGCGTGCAGGACTGGGCGGCCGACGCGAGTCACACCCAGGTGGCCGCGGCATCCCAGCTCGACATGAGCCAGGGCGTGCTGCACCCGACGGGGAACACCCTCGACCTCGCCATCGACGGCGACGGCTTCTTCCTCCTCGAGGGGACCGACAGCGAGATCCTGACGCGGGACGGCGCCTTCTCCCTCACCGAGGAAGGCGTCCTCGTGAACCCCAGCGGCTTCCCCGTCCAGTGGGAAGGCAAGCGCGGAGTCCTGGACCCGCTGAAGGGCAGCATTCGCATCGACAGCGAGGGCAAGGTCGTCCAGGAGGGCGTCCCCAAGGGCCAGCTGCGGCTCGTCAACATCGAGGGCCCTCACTCCATCGAGCCGGACGAGTTCGGGGGCTTCCGCCTCCGTGAGGGGGCCTCGTTCACCGAGTCGACGGCCCGGATCCGCCAGGGCCACCTGGAGAACGCCAACCTCGAGACCATCGACGAGCTCGTTGAGCTCATCGCCGCCCAGCGGGCCTTCGAGTCCGCGTCCCAGGCCTTCAAGACCATCGACCAGAGCTACAGCCGCCTCTATCGCTGAGGCCTGGCAGGACCCTAGCGACCCAAGCACCATGATTCGTTCTCTCTACACCGCGGCCTCCGGCATGAAGGCGCAGCAGTTCCAGGTGGACACGATCGCGAACAACATCGCGAACGTGAACACGAGCGGCTTCAAGAAGAGCCGCCTGTCCTTCCGCTCGCTGCTCTACCAGACGTACCGCGAGCCGGGTCTGCCCCTGGCCAACAACCAGAACGACGTGACCGGCCTTCAGATCGGCTCGGGTACGGAGGTGTCTGGCTCCCGCAAGGAGATGCAGCAGGGGGTCCTCGAGCTCACCGGCAACTCCCTCGACCTCGGCGTCGAGGGTGCCGGGTTCTTCGAGATCGAACTCCCCAACGGCGAGCGCCGGTACACCCGGAACGGCACCTTCCGCCAGGACGCCAACGGCCGCCTCGTGACGGCGGAGGGCTACCTGCTCAGCGATCAGGTTCAGATCCCCCCCGACAGCCAGGGGATCTCGATCTCCCCCGACGGCGAGGTCTACTCGCTCGGCGAGGGCAACGTGCAGAACCAGATCGGAACGATCCGCCTCCACGTGTTCCCCAACCCCACGGGCCTCCGCGCCATGGGCGGCAACTACTTCGCCGGCACTCCTTCGTCCGGCGACCCCGCGGCCGTCCAGCCGACCACCGCAGGCGCGGGCATGGTCAAGCAGGGCTACCTCGAGCGTTCCAACGTCGAGACCGTCGACGAGCTCGTGTCCCTGATCGTCGCTCAGCGCAACTACGAAGTGAACAGCCGGGCCATCCGCGTCTCCGACGAGATGCTCCAGCAAGTCAACCAGCTCATCCGCTGATCCACCATGATTGCCAGCACCCTACTCCTTCTCTGCACCGGGGGCGTCTCCATCCTCCTCCCTGCCGAGGCCACCTCCACCGGCCTGGAGATCTCCGTCGAGGAGATCGCGACGGTCAAGGGCGACGACGCCGCTCAGGTGGAGCGGGTCCGCGCCGCGTCGCTGGGCTATGCCCCCGCGCCTGGCTTCCACCGGACGCTCCGGGCCGATCTGCTCACCGCCTCGCTGCGGCAGTCCATGCCGGACATCCGGGTCACCGTGGAGGGTGCGCCGCGATGCCGGGTGACCTGCGAGACGACGTCGGTCCCCGGCGCACGGATCACTGCCGAGGCGAGCCAGGCCGTCCGCGCCGCCCTGACGGGGATGGACGCCGAGGCGACGCCCATCATGGAGATCGCGGACCTCGTCCTCCCCAAGGGTGAGGACGAGCCGCGCCTGCGCGCGTCGTACAGCCTCGAGCGGGTCTTCCCCGGCAAGGTGCAGGTGCCGGTCGAGGTCTGGCTCGGCGAGCGCCTCTACCGCACCGTCCAGGTGCACTTCGAGGTCACGGTGTGGCAGCGCCAGGCGGTGCTCAAGCAGGCGATCCCCGCGGGTACCAGCCTGGTCCCGGGGATGTTCAAGGTCGTTCGGACCCAGGTGAACTCCGGCGGTGGCCTGCAGCACCTGGGTCTGGAGCAGCTCGCGGGCTCGGTCGCGAACCGCGCCATGCCCGCAGGGGCCCCCGTGACGGAGCGGGACGTCAAGCGGGTGACGCTCGTCAAGCGGGGCGACCTGGTCCAGGTCGCCGTGCGCAGCGGCGGCGTCACCGTGAAGGACGTCGGCCAGGCTCAGTCCAGCGGCCGGATGGGGGAGCGTGTCCGCGTGCAGCTCCGCTCGTCCGGCGTCGAACTCCTCGCGGTCGTCCGCGGGCCCAAGCTCCTCGAGGTGAAGATCAAATGAGCATCCTTCGATTCGCACTCATCGCCCTGACGGTTGCGCTCTCCACGGGCGCCGCCGAAGCCCAGCGGCGGGGATCCATCTACAACCCGAACCGAGGCCCGGTGTCGCCGATCTCGGACAAGACCGCCAACCGCGTGGGCGACCTGCTCACCGTGGTGATCCGGGAGAACCAGGACCTCAAGAACGAGGAGAAGACCGACCTCGCGAAGAACAGCACGCTGAACTACCAGCTGGTGGACTTCAACGTGGCGCCGGACGCGTTCAACCCGCTCCCGACCATGCGGACCACCAAGTCGGACAGCTTCGACGGGACCGCCAACTACGAGAAGAGCGGCGCCTTCGAGGCGCGCCTGACCGCGATGGTCATCGACCGCCTCCCCAACGGGAACCTGGTCGTGGAGGGACGGCGCGAGATCCGCATCGACGAGGAGCGCAAGGTGCTCGAGTTCCGCGGCGTCGTCCGCCGCTACGACGTCAAGCGCGACAACACGGTCCAGTCCGAGCTCGTCGCCGACGCCTACGTCTCTTACTCGGGCACTGGCCCGCTCACTCGCACCAACGAGCGTCGTGGACTGGCCAAGTGGCTCCACAGCGCCGCTGACTGGGTCTGGCCCTTCTGATCTGCCATGCGAATCCTGAACATCATCCTCGCCCTCTCGCTGACGTCGTCCGCCGCTGCACAGGGCACGGTGCCGGCCTCGGCGCCCGCGCCCGGGGCCAACGTGGACGGGCAGGGGGCCAACGTGGCCACCATCCTGCCCGTCGGTAGCGGGATCGAGGCGCCGACCCAGCCCCAGGGGGTCTCCACCGCCAACTACTCCCGGACGGCCCGGATCCGCCCGGTCTCCCGCACCGGGGGAAACTACGAGGCCAAGGTCACCTCGCCGCTCTCGAGCCTGTTCCGGGTCCGGGGCGTCCAGGAGAACGAGGTCAACGGCATCGGCATCGTCATGGGCCTCGACGCGACGGGGGACAGCGGTCTCCTCGCGCCGCAGCTCCTGGCGAACAGCCTCCTGGCGTCCAACATCAACATCGACCCCACGCTGCTCGCCACCTCGAGCATCGCCGTGGTGCACGTCAAGGGAGTCATCCCCCACGGGGCGAAGCCCGGCTCTCGGATGGACGTGATCGTCTCGACCCTCGGGGACGCGGAGAGCCTCTACGGTGGCAACCTGCTCATGACCGAGCTGATGGACCTCGAGGGCAACAACGTCTACGCGACGGC
>CAZEFP010000359.1:0-4316 GCA_964511565.1 uncultured Planctomycetaceae bacterium | reverse complement strand
AGCTACCAGGTCCCCGTGGATCCCGGCCACACGGGCAGCTACCTCGAGGGCTCCGAGCCCCGCTGGGGCGCCCAGGTCTCCGGCGGTGAGATCACCGGTGCCTTCGGGGCCGTGGTGTACGTCCCCTCCGTCGAGATCACCGAGGCGGATCGGAAGTTCGATCTGAATGAGGACGGCGACGAGGACGACACCTTCTACCTCGGCAGGGTCGCCCTGCAGAGCTGGAGCACCGACCCCGGGGACTCCCTGCGGATCAACCTCACCCCTTCCATCATCCTCCAGGAGAAGGGCGCCTACGGGAGCGACATGGACGCGGACGGCTTCGAGGACCCCATGTTCCTGTGGTCCGCGGACCAGGCCCGGCTCCGCCTCCGATTCTTCGTCCTCACGGGGACCGTCAACGGCCACGAGGTCGTCCGGCGCTTCGAAAACATCATTCACCTCAGCAACGGATCTGCTGAGTGACTCGACCCGCGGCTCGGCGGCCGCACCTGACCCTTAGAACCATGTACAAGCGCAAGCGCAAGCTCATCAACAAGCCCCTCCAGCTCAAGCTGGTCGGAATCTTCACCGCCATCGGAGCGACCTGTGCGCTGTTCCAGGTGATCCTCATCAACACCAGCCTGTTGGAGCTGGCGCAGTCCATCCCGAACGGTGGTGAGCGCCTGCTGGAGGAGTCCCGGGTCATCGTCCTGAAGAACACCCTCTGGACGCTGGGCGTCCTGGTGCCGCTCATGGTCTGCGTCGGGATCGCTGCAACCCACCGCGTCGCCGGCCCGGCCTATCGCATGACCCAGCACCTCAAGGAGATCGCCGCGGGCGGCGCCGTCCGGCACTGCAAGATCCGCAAGCACGACGAGTTCTCCGAGCTCTGCGACGCGCTCAACGCCGCCCTCGATCAGCTCGCCCCCGCGAGCGACCGGGGCGAGGAGTTCAGCGAGGACTGGACCCAGGACTCTCCCGCCGCGGCCGAGGAAGAGCGCAAGGACAAGGCCGCCTGATCGGTTCCGCGCCTCCCTGAGCTCCGGCAAGCCGTGATCCGCGGCCCTGGGGCGTTGGATGCCCGTCCACCGGATGCTCTCAGGGGAGCGGCGATCCAGTGGATGCGGTCCACAGGTCGAACCATTGATCCCGCGACAGCGGGACCTCCATCGCGCGCACAGCGGCCGCGATTCGCTCGAGCTTACCCGAGCCGGTGATGGGTCGCAGGCCGACCGGGTGCCTGAGGAGGAACGAGTAGGCGACGGTATCGACGCTCGCGCCCAGCTCCTCCGCGACCCTGGACGACGCAGCCCGCACCCGGACCTCCTGCTCGCCGTCCCCCGAGAAGAGCCGACCGCCGCCGAGTGGGGACCAGGCCATGGGGCGGAAGCGACGCGTGAGGGCCTGGTCGAAGGTGCCGTCCAGGAACGGGTCCAGGTGGAGCACCGAGGCCTCGACCTGATTGGTGACGAGCGGCCGCTTCAGGCGGCTTTGGAGCGCTTCCAGGTGTGACGGGGTGAAGTTGGAGACCCCGAACTCGAGCACCTTGCCGCTGGCCTCCAGCTCGGAGAAGGCCGCCGCGACCTCGTCGGGGTCCATCAAGGGATCCTGGCGGTGCAGGAGGAGGACCTCGACATGGTCCGTCCCGAGGGCCCTCAGGCTCCTCTCCACCGAGTCGACGATGTGCGCCCGGCTGGAGTCGTAGCCGTGCCGCTTGTGATCGGGGCGGCGCTCGGAGACCAGCTTGATGTTGCACTTCGTGATGAGCTTGAGCTCGTCGCGCAGGCCAGGGTCAGCGCGCAAGGCGGACCCGAAGGACTCCTCCACCGAGTAGCCGCCGTAGATGTCCGCGAGGTCCACGGTGTCGATCCCGAGCGCGAGGACCTCCCGTGTCCAGGAGGCCAGCTCCGCGCCCTCGAGGCCCCATTCCGGCTGCCGCCACAGCCCCGCGATGATGTTGGAGAGTTCCATGAAGAGGGGCAGACGATAACCGCCGGGCATCGTTCTCGCCGCAGCCGTGCTCTGGTCCCCCCGAACCGCTAGCCTCTGACCCCATGGACCCGTCCGAGCCGCGCGCCGACGACGACGCCGCAAGCTCGTCGATGACCCCCTCGGTCCCCCCCGCGGGGACCGGAAGCGGCGCCTCCATCTCTCCGGCGTGGCTGCTTCCCGCGGCGATCGCCATCGCGCTGGTGGCGCTGTTCCTCCGGGGCAAGGGGCTCGATCAGGGGCGCATGTCCCCGGACGACGGCGAGTTCCTCTGGTCCGCGCAGATCCACCAGATCGATCCGGGCGGGGGCCCCGCCGTATGGCTCGAGGAGGACCGTGGCTGGGGCGCCGACCTGGTCGACGACTTCAGCAAGGACGAGGGCCGCTCCACCTATCCGCACGGCTACCTGCACCAGCTCAGCATCCGCTATGCCACCCGGCTCGGCGCCCGCGCCGGGTTCGGCCGGGTGACCGCCCTGCGCCTCGACCAGGCCGTCTTCGGAGCGCTGACCTCGCTCCTCGTGCTGCTCTGGCTCCGGCGCGTGGCGCCGCGGGAGCCCCTGGTGGCCATCGCCGGCGGTGCCCTCATGGCCGTCCAGCTCGGCCACGTCCTGGTGTCACGCACCGGCTGGGGCCAGGCGGCCTGCACGTTCTTCCTCATGTGGATGATCGCCATCGCCTGGCGCATGTACACCGAGGCGGACGAGCGTGACACGCGCGCCCTGGTCCGTGGCTCGCTCGGGATCACCGCCACCTCGCTGCTGGCCTACGGATTCCACGAGATGGCCACGGTGTACACCTTCGTGCTGGCCCTGTTCGTGCCGCTGCTGTTCCGCAGGGGCCCGGATGGGGTGGGCCGTGCCCCCTGGCGGTCTCGCCGGGTCGCCTTCGGGCTCGCCGCCTGCATTCCGGTGGGCGCCCTCACCATCGGCCTGCTGTTCTTCAGCGAGTTCGCCCGGGCGAAGTGGTTCTCCTCGTCGCTGGACGCCACCTACGGCTGGTGGCAGCGGCGGGAGCTGGCCTTCACCTACCTGCTCGACGTGGTGGCCGTACCCCGCCAGGTCTCCTTCCCCGTGCTCGGCCTCGCGGTGCTCGGGCTCGCGGGGGCGCTGACCCGGGACGCGAAGTGGCTCGTCTGGCTCTTCGCCTGGGCGACGGTCCCCACCCTGCTGCTGTTCCTGCGCTTCAACTTCCCCGAGCTCGCGCGGATCTACCTGCCCGTGGACGTGATCCTCGTGGTGCTCGCCGCCGAGGGCCTCGGTGTCCTCTGGACGGTCACGAGGGGCCGCGTCGGTCGCGCCCTCGCCGATGGCGCCGCGGCGCTGGCCGTGGTGTGGTGCGGGCTCGTCACCTGGTCGACGATCTTCACGGGCCCGGACGCTCCGCTCCACGTTTCCGCCGTCCACCACCCCCTCCCCGAGGATGCCCACCCCGCCGGGACCTTCGACGACATCGCGATCACGCTGCGCGGCGCCGAGATCACCGAGCCGGTGGCCGTGGCCTTCGTCTGGGGCCCGCTGTTCCGGATCCTGGACCTGGGCATCCCGGCGGAGCTCGTGGAGCTGGACGCGCTCCCCGAGGGTTCCCCTCCGCCGCGCCTCGTCGTCGCCCCGCGCCGCGCCATGGAGGCCGGCGGCCGCATGCGCGCCCAGGGCGGCCCCTACGAGCTCGCCGCGCGGGACCGCTACGACAACCTCGGCCTCTACGTCCGGCAGCCCTGAGGCGCCCCCCTTGCCCCACCGCCGGGGCCGAAGCGCTCGGCTCGCCGGGGGAGGCACCTTGGGTCCTGCCACCCCCGGGCCCCGATCGCGAAGTTCACTCGATTTCCGCCCGCCCCCCTTCGCCCCGCGCCGGGCAGCGCCTATCACCTCTTGCATGAAGAGGGAGCTCTGGGGATCGCGCGCCGACGAGCGGCTCGTGCTGGTGGACGGAGACGACCGGCCGGTCGGTACCGACACCCGCGCGCGCTGCCACGCCGTGGACGGGCTCCGACACCGGGCCTTCTCCGTGTACCTCTTCGACCGCGAAGGCCGGCTCCTGATCCACCAGCGCCATGGCGACAAGCCCCTGTGGCCGGGGTTCTGGTCCAACAGCTGCTGCAGCCACCCGGTGGGTGACGAGGACGTCGCCGACGCGGCGCGGCGACGGGTCGGTGAGGAGCTGGGGGCCTCGGTCCAGATCGAGCCGATCCACGTCTACGAGTACCGGGCCACCTACGGAGACGTGGGGACCGAGCACGAGGTCGTCACGGTCTTCATCGGCCGCGTGGAGCCCGGAGATCTCCAGCCCGACCCGGAGGAGGTGGCGGACTTCCGCTTCGTCACCCCCGAGGAGCTCGAGGTCGA
>CAZEFP010000358.1:0-4329 GCA_964511565.1 uncultured Planctomycetaceae bacterium | reverse complement strand
GCCCACTACGACCTCTCCAACGACTTCTTCCAGCTCTTCCTCGACCCGACGATGACCTACTCGTCGGCGTTCTTTGAGAGGCCTGAGGCGTCCCTGGAGGAGGCACAGAACGCGAAGATCGACAGGCTCTGCGAGCGCCTCAACCTCGGCCCCGCGGACCACCTGCTCGAGATCGGAACCGGGTGGGGCGGCTTCGCCCGACGGGCCGCCTCGAAGTTCGGCTGCCGTGTCACCACCACGACCATCTCGAAGGAGCAGCACGCCTTCGCCCTGGAGCGGATCGAGCGCGCCGGACTCGGTGACCGCGTCGAGGTGCTGCTGCAGGACTATCGGGACCTGCGGGGTCAGTATTCCAAGATCGTCTCGGTGGAGATGATCGAGGCCGTCGGAGCTCGCCACTACGGGACCTTCTTCGAGACCTGTGCGCGGCTCCTCGAGCCCGGCGGGGCCCTCGCCATGCAGGCCATCACCATCCACGACGCGCACTTCGAGCGCGCGCGCAAGGCGGTCGACTTCATCCAGCGCCACATCTTCCCTGGCAGCTGCATCCCCTCAGTCACTGCGCTCTCGCAGGCCGCTTCCACCAGCAGTGACCTGCGCCCGGTCCACATGGAGGACATCGGGAGCCACTACGTCCCGACCCTCCGCCAATGGCGTGATCGGCTCCGGTCCCGGCGGGACGAGGCCCTCGCCATGGGCTTCGACGAGGACTTCCTCAGGCTCTTCGACTTCTACTTCTGCTACTGCGAGGGCGGCTTCGCAGAGCGACACATCTCCGTCGCTCACCTCGTCTACGCGAGGGCAGGCCGGTCCTTCTCCCCCCCCGTCGCCGCGACGCTGGCTCCAAGGGGTTGAGCGACTCCCCGGCAGCACAGACGGCCGCCGCAGACCCTCCCTCCGGGGGCCCGAGCACCGCGTGGAAGCTGGTGAACTTCGTGGCCTTCCAGGCGGTCTGGTTCATCTGCGTCTACGGGGCGGCGGGCGGTCGTCCCTGGATCGGGCCCGCGGCGGCGGCGGTTCTGCTGCCGATCAACCTGCTCTTCTGCCCCCGCCCCGGCGCCGAACTGCGCCTGTGGGCCGTCGCCGGCCTTCTCGGCCTCTTCCTCGACACCATCCTGGGCTCGTTCGGCTGGATCGGCTTCCCCGCAGCCACGGCCCCTGGGGGCGCCGTGCTGCTCGCCCCTCTCTGGATCGTGACCCTCTGGGTGGCCTTCGGCTCCCTGCTGAATTCCTCCCTCACCTGGCTCGCCGGGCGCCCCGGGCTCACGATCCTCCTGAGCGCCGTTGGTGGGCCCCTCTCCTTCTGGTCGGGGGCAAGAATCGGGGCGACGTCAGTTCCAGGGGGCTCCATGGGCTACCTCGCGCTCTCGATCGAATATGCTGTCGCGGTGCCTCTGCTCATGCGCGCCAGCCGATTTCTGACCGGAGAGGTCGGAGGGCACCCAGAGCCCGTCCAAGAGGACACCCCCATCGCGGCACCGCCGCACGGACAGTCCCCCAAGAGAGGGGAATGAACGACAATGACCCGCGCCGCTGAATTCACCGCAGAGCTCATCCGCACCACCAGCCGTGGCCTGGCCGGCCTGACGACGGCCCGGTTGTTCGAGAAGGTGGAGAACGCGGAGTCGCGCTACGGCGAGGCCGGTTTTGACTCCTGGCGGCAGGCCCTGGGGGCTCGCCTCGAGGCCCTCGCCTCGGCGCTGGAAGCGGACGACACCAAGCTGTTCTCCGACGACATGGTCTGGTTCAGGGCGGTCATCACCTCCCGCGACATCGACCAGGGAGACGTCCTCGTCGCCCTCGAGAGCATGCGGGAGACCCTGACCGCCCAGCTTCCGGGGAACACGGACACGTCCATCGACAGCTACTTCGATGCCGCGGTCAAGGCGCTCGCCCAGCCCGCGGTCCCCGCGAGCGGCCTCGCGGAGGGTTCGCGCGCCCAGGAGCTGTTCGACCTCGCCCTGCTCGGGGACCTCTCCAGCGCCCGGAACTACCTCATCGATGGCGTGAAGTCGGGAGCGTTCTCCCTCGAGGAGGCCGTGGTGGAGATCCTGCTGCCGGCCGCGCGGGAGGCAGGCCGCCGCTGGCACGTGGGAGAGATGGGGGTGGCCGCCGAGCACGTCATCACCGCCACGCTCCGCAGCGCCCTCCACGGACTCACCGCGGCCCTCCCCCCGGTCGAACGGAACGGGAAGGCCGTCCTGGTCGCCGCGGTGCCAGGGGACGCCCACGACACGGGACTCGTGGCGTTCGCCCTGCTGCTCGAACAGGACGGCTGGCGGGTCGCGCTCGCGGGTGCGGACACCCCTGCGGACGAGATCGACGTCACCGCGGCAGCCTATGGCTGCGACCTCATCGCCGTGTCGGCGACGTTGGTGGCGCAGCGCTATGCGCTGTCCAGCTACCTCGGTGCCCGCGACAGCGACATCCCGGTGCTCGTGGGGGGCGCGGCCCTGCGCAGCGAAGAGGACGCCCTGCGCCTGGGTGCCAACGGCTTCGCCACCGACCTGGTCAACGGCGTCCAGTCCGCCCGCGCCCTCGTCGACCTGGCCTGACGGTCGGCTCGGGCCGGCACTCCGCCGCCAGCCTGGGGACCGACCGCGGCCAGCGATCTCCTCCCCCCCCGGCCCATGGTGGGCGTCCAGGTCGGGGTCACGGGGGGCTCACGCCGCGGCGGCCTCAGTGAAGTCTGCGTTCAGACGCGGCTCGCGACGAGGACGATCTCCTCGCGATCGGACACCATCACGCCGCCCGGCTTCTCCACCGTGACCACGAACATGCCAGCGCGGCCGAGCTGGAGCTGGGCGTCGATGGGCACGATGACCTGTCCCTCTCCGTCCACGTCGAACACCCCACCGCTCACGGGGTGAGCCTCGGCGGAAGGATCGTTGCCCCGGAAGATCCAGAGCTGGTACTGGGTGACCTCGGGGTCATTGACCGCCAGCCCGTCGATGCGAAGGAAGCCCGCGTTCTTCGAGTTGCTCCAGGTGACGTCGCCCGCGACACCCTCGGTGGCCCAGGGGAGGATCTCCACGTCGGGGGTCGTCGCCACGAGCTCCTGGAGTCGAAGCTCGGCCGGCCCCTCGCCGAGCCGCTTCTCCAGGGAGGAGACTCGGCCGTAGGACAGGATCGTCGCCACGAGCAGCGCCGCGGCAGCGGCCCACCCGAGGAAGGTCGGCGCTCCACGCAGGCCGCCCGTACTTGGGGCGCTCTGCGGCTGCGCAGCAGGCGCCGGCGCGCCGCGATCCTCCCGGATGGAGCCCGTGTCCACGCCGCCACGCTGGGGGACGTCGCGCAGGGTGTCGTGCAGGTGCGAGCTCCCCCGGCGGCGCGCCTCGCTGGCGTCGACCGCGACCTGGGTCGCGAGCAGGCCCTCGAGCCGCCGCTGAGCATCCTCGGGCGTCTCGTGCATCCTCCCCCGCCCGAGGGCAGTGAAGAGTGCACCGGCCGCGTGCTCGAGCTCGCGAACTCGGTCCTCGTCCACCAGCGCCCGCTGGCGCTCGGTGAGCACGCCGAGCCCCTCGAGGGCCGCGATGGCCTCCAGCTCCTCGAGGCTGTCCCTGTCGCGCGAGGGCATTCCGGGTCCGACCATCATGACCGGTCCTCCATGACGCCTCGGCGCGCCTTGAGCTTCTCGGAGACCTCGGCGAGGCCCCGACGGATGTGGCTCTTGACGGTCCCGAGGGGGATCCCCGTGTCCGCCGCGATCTCGCGGTGCGTGAGCCCCTCCACCACGGACATCTCGAGCACGCGACGCCTGTCGCCCGAGAGCTGCGCCACCGCCTCCCTGGCCTGGAGCGCCTCATCGTCGAGCTCCACCTGACGCAGCCCCTCGTCCTCCGCGCCCGGCGCCAGCTCCTCCTCGAGGGGCTCGGGGTCGACCCGGCGTCCGGCCC
This sequence comes from uncultured Planctomycetaceae bacterium, assembly GCA_964511565.1. Classification (GTDB taxonomy): domain Bacteria; phylum Planctomycetota; class UBA1135; order UBA1135; genus Saltatorellus. The sequence goes on along the minus strand of CAZEFP010000358.1, from coordinate 433 downwards.
GACGCCGCCGATCGATGACCCGGCGACGGGCGATGGTGGCGATGAACGTGGCCTCTGAAGCCACCGCAGGGTCGTAGCGCGCGGCACTGCGCCACACGTCGACGAAGATGTCCTGCACCACGTCCTCCACCTCATGGGGGTCCTTCGAGAGGCTCGAAGAGAGCGACCACACCAGCGCCGAGTAGCGCGAGAGCACATCTCTGACCGCCGAGGGATCACCTTCGGCGACCCGGGCGAGCAGGGAAGTTTCCTGTGCGGAGCGGGGGTTCATGAACAGCGCATCGTCGCACTCGGTACGGCGATCCGTCGCGCCCATCATAGCGCCGCTGACCCCAGACCCGAGGCGGTTAGGCGAATCACCAGCCGATTCCCTTCGCGGAGTATCCCGCGTGGTCGCCTGCCGCCGGACGCCCGCGGGCCGCGATCGATCGCC
>CAZEFP010000357.1:3205-4349 GCA_964511565.1 uncultured Planctomycetaceae bacterium | reverse complement strand
CCGACGCTGATCGGCATCGTGGAGGGCGTGCCCGCGGGGCTTCAGCTCGACGTGGAGCGGGTGGACGCGGAGCTGGCCCGTCGCCAGCTCGGCTACGGCCGAGGGGGCCGCATGAGGATCGAGACCGACCGGGTGGAGATCCTCTCGGGCTGGAAGGGTGGGGTGACCATCGGCGCGCCCATCGCCTTCGCCGTGAAGAACAAGGACTCGGTCATCGAGCGCCTGCCCACGCCCACCAATCCCAGGCCGGGGCACGCGGACCTGGCGGGATGCCAGAAGTGGGGGCACCGGGACCCCCGTGCGGTCCTCGAGCGGGCCAGCGCCCGGGAGACCGCGGCCCGGGTGGCCGCGGCGGGGATCGCCCGCCAGGTCCTTGAGGCGTTCGGCGTGGAGGTCTTCGGCTACCTGACCGCCCTGGGGGGGGTGCGCTGCGACCCCGGCGCGTGGGATGCGGCGAATGGTCGCAGGTCGGAGGTCCGCGCCTCCTCCGAGTTCCTGAGCCTCGACCCCGCAGCGGACGCGGCCATGCGGGAGGCCGTGGATCAGGCCCGGGAGGCCAAGGACAGCCTCGGCGGGACGTTCGAGGTGCGGGCGCTGGGCCTGCCCCCTGGCCTTGGGTCCTGCGCCAGCGGGCCCGAGCGGCTCACCGCGCGGGTCGGGGGGGCCATGTTCTCGATCCCTGCCATCAAGGGGGTCGAATTCGGCCTGGGCATGGAGGTCGCGGAGCGCCGAGGGAGCGCCGTGCACGACGGGATCGTGCCTGGAGGTGGCGCTGAGGCGTTCTCCAGGACCTCCAACCGGGCGGGCGGCCTCGAGGGGGGGATGTCCACCGGGGAGCCCCTGGTGGTGCGCGCCGCCATGAAGCCCATCCCCTCCATCCGGCGAGGGATGCCCTCGGTGGACCTCCACAGCGGCGAGGCCGTGGAGGCCACCTACCAGAGGTCCGACGTCACCTCCGTCCCGGCCTGCTCGGTGGTGGGGGAGGCCATGGTGGCCATGGCCCTCGCGGAGGCGTTCCTCGAGAAGTACGGCGGGGACTCCATGGATCAGGTGGCCGCGGCCCTCGCGCACCACCGGGAGGAGCTCAGGCGCCTGGGCCGCCCCGAGGGGGTCCAAGAAGGTTGAAGGGAGGTCCCGAGGATTT
>CAZEFP010000357.1:0-3195 GCA_964511565.1 uncultured Planctomycetaceae bacterium | reverse complement strand
CACCACCGGGGTGAGCTGGAGCAGCTCGGGCGCCCGGAGGGGGGGCTCGAGGGCGACACCGCGGGCTGATCCGGGGCCCCGAGGATTTCCTGCGAGGGACCTTGACCCCCCAACCGCGATCCCTATCCTTCTCGCTCCACTCGCCGCTCCGGCGGGCCCTGCGAACGCGGGAACCCACTGGAGTCGCTGGAGGCCGCCAGGCTCAACCGCCAGTGTGGCTCAATTGGTAGAGCAGCTGATTTGTAATCAGCAGGTTGCGGGTTCGAGTCCCGCCGCTGGCCCCACCAACTCCGGCAGCTTTCGATCGCCATGGGCGATCCGGAGGTTCGGCCGCTCACTCAAAACGTAAACCGACTCGAGGATGACACGGGAGCGTGCCATTCCCGGCGACGCTGCGTCCCATCGGGCCGCGCGCACCGGGCTACTGGGCACGCGATCGGACCGATCGTCCCGTCGGTCGTTCGCGCACCCGCAGTCTGCGGTGCGGTCCGCTCGCCGGCGCCGCACCACCGGGCTCGGGTATTCCGGGCGGGGGAATTCCCGAGCGGCCAAAGGGGTCAGACTGTAAATCTGATGGCTCAGCCTTCGCAGGTTCGAATCCTGCTTCCCCCACCAGCCTCCCTCTGCGGGCCCTCCAGGGTTCGACTCCTGCAGGGAGGTCCTGTCCGGGCTGCAGCGCGATCGACGGCGGACGACTCGGTTGCGGTTGGTGGCAAACCTCCCTCCCAGATCCCCCCGGATCTCGCCCCGCCCGGCGCGGGGCCGGCGCCCATCGCGCCCAACCTTGCGGGTGTAGTTCAATGGTAGAACGGCAGCCTTCCAAGCTGCACACGGGGGTTCGATTCCCCCCACCCGCTCCATCCATCTCCTGCGACGCCAGCGCGTGGTGGGGGAGTCCCTCGAGTCGAGGCCAAATGCTGCTGTAGCTCAGTGGTAGAGCACTTCCTTGGTAAGGAAGAGGTCACGGGTTCAAGTCCCGTCAGCAGCTCCACCCCCGCGCCTTCGCCCCGCCCGCCGGCTTGAGCCCGCGCGCTGCGGGGCTGCCTCTTCCCCCGGGGGAGGCAGGGCCAGCAGCCTTCATCCACCTTCAGTCGCTCTGCGGCTGGGGGCTTCTCTTTTCAGATTCCACCGATCGTGCCGTGTATGCGGCGCTCCGATCCGGCGTTGACCCCGCACCAGCGGGTTAGGCGTCAAACCACCTCCAGGATCCGGCCCAAGCCGGTGAACGGGACACCCAAGCGACGAGACACCCGAAATGGCCAAGGAAGTCTTCGAGAGGAACAAGGACCACGTGAACGTCGGGACCATCGGTCACGTCGACCACGGGAAGACCACTCTCACCTCCGCCATCTGCCGCCACCAGGCCGCCAAAGGCCTCGCGAAGGCAATGGCGTTCGACATGATCGACAAGGCGCCGGAGGAGAAGGCGCGCGGTATCACCATCTCGACGGCACACGTCGAGTATGAGACCGAAACGCGTCACTACGCCCACGTCGACTGCCCCGGACACGCCGACTACGTCAAGAACATGATCACGGGTGCCGCCCAGATGGACGGCGCGATCCTCGTGGTCTCCGCAGCGGACGGCCCGATGCCCCAGACCCGTGAGCACATCCTGCTCGCCCGTCAGGTCAACGTGCCGGCCATCGTGGTGTTCATGAACAAGGTCGACCAGGTCGACGACGACGAGCTCCTCGATCTCGTCGAGATGGAGATCCGCGAGCTGCTCTCCAAGTACGAGTTCCCCGGCGACGATCTCCCGATCATCCGCGGCTCCGCCCTCGGCGCCGAGAACGCCCTCAACGACGGCAAGGGGCCTGACGATGACGCGTTCAAGTGCATCGACGAGCTCATGGAGGCGGTCGACAGCTACATCCCGCTCCCCGAGCGCGACGTGGACAAGGACTTCCTGATGCCCGTCGAGGACGTGTTCTCCATCAAGGGACGCGGCACCGTCGGCACCGGCCGCGTCGAGCGTGGCATCGTCCGTACGGGCGACGCGCTCGAGATCGTCGGTATGCAGGAGGAGATCGGTAACACCACCTGCACCGGTGTCGAGATGTTCCAGAAGACCCTCGACGAGGGGCGCGCCGGCGAGAACGTCGGTGTCCTCCTCCGTGGCGTCGACAAGGAGACCCTCAAGCGCGGCATGGTCCTGGCCAAGCCGGGCACCGTCACCCCGCACACGAAGTTCGAGTGCGAGGTCTACGTCCTCTCCAAGGAAGAGGGCGGCCGTCACACGCCGTTCTTCTCGGGCTACCGCCCGCAGTTCTACTTCCGCACGACGGACGTGACCGGTAACGCCGACCTGATCGGCGCCGAGATGTGCATGCCCGGCGACAACGTCAAGCTGACCGTCAGCCTCGGCACCCCGGTCGCGATGGAGGACCAGCTCCGCTTCGCGATCCGTGAGGGCGGCCGCACCGTCGGTGCCGGCGTCGTCACCAAGATCATCGAGTGATCACCGCGCCGCCGCGGGGCCTCCCATGGCACCGCGGCGGCGATCCCACCTTCGACGGTGCGCGCCGACCTGGCGCCGCATCACCCCACCTCCCTCAACCGACGGCCGTAGCGCACCCCCGCGCGGCAGCCGCCGAGATCCCCCAAGCCAGCGCCACCTGAAATGAAGACCAAGGAACGCTACGTCTTCCTCGAGTGCACCGTGTGCAAGGAGCGGAACTACACGACGCACAAGCGTCTGAAGGCCGCCTACAAGCTCGAGAAGAAGAAGCACTGCCGGCGCTGCCGCTCGCACACCCCGCATCGCGAGAAGAAGCTCTGAGCCTCACCGGCTCGCGCTGACTCCCACGACGCACCCCCTCCGTTTCACCTCCCTCCGGACCCTCAACCGAGACTCCAATGGCCTACCGCAAGGATCAAGGACGCCTGGCGCGAATGACGACCTTCTGGTCGCTCGCCGTGCTACTGGCGTACGGCTGCATCCGGATGCGTGCGGAGCTCACGGGGCAGTTCCCTGACTCGATCGGAGCGGCGATCTCCGACGGGGCCGTGGTCCCGCTGGTGAACCTGCCCCTCAGTCCCGCGCTCTTCGCGGCGGTGGCGTCCTTCGTCCTCGGCCTGTGGTTCCTGAACCGCACCCTGGAGCGCCCGAAGAACGCCGACCTGCTCATCGAGACCGAGTCGGAGCTGCGGAAGGTGACCTGGCCGACGGTGGATGAGACCGTCGACGGCTCA